>JABDLH010000138.1 GCA_013003145.1 Flavobacteriaceae bacterium
GAAGCCCACAGTGCTGAAGCTGATACATTGGCAACCTGCGAGGTACTCATGTCCCAACTGGATCGCTACCCGGAATTGGAAAACAATGTCAAAAAGCTATCCGAATTCACAAAGCGGAATGAACTGGTAGATTTTGCGGGCTTTATTGCCAGGGATGAATCCGGGGAAGAAATTTTTGCTTTTGGAAAGCACAAGGGTAAAAAAGTGCATGATGTGCTGGAAGAAGAACCCGGATATTTTGGATGGATACTGAATGCGGACTTCCCCTTGTATACCAAGAAAGTGCTGACCCAGATCAAATTAAGTAAACTTAACAACAAGTTGGGCTGATAGTCCAGAAGAGCTGCTATGAAGATCATATGTATAGGACGTAATTACGCTGATCATATCGCGGAACTTTCCAATGAACGTCCCTCGGAACCGGTGGTGTTCATTAAGCCGGATTCTGCTGTACTGCCCAAAGAGCAGGCCTTCTTTATTCCCGATTTTTCCAAGGATGTTCACTATGAAGTGGAGGTGCTCGTTAAGATCAAGAAGGTGGGAAAGCACATCCAGGAGAAATTTGCCCATAAATATTACGACGAAGTGGGCCTCGGAATCGATTTTACCGCCAGGGATCTGCAAAAGGAATTAAAAGCAGCGGGACTTCCCTGGGAAAAGGCGAAAGGGTTTGATGGGGCGGCGGTGATCGGGAAATGGGTGTCTAAAAGCAAGTTCAAGGAATTACAGGACCTTAATTTTAAGTTAGAGCGTAATGGCGAAACGGTGCAGGAGGGCAATACCGGGATGATGCTTTGGAAGATTGACGAACTGATCGCCTATGTCAGTCGTTTTTTTATGCTTAAAAAGGGAGATATTCTATTTACCGGAACTCCTGCCGGTGTTGGTCGGATTAGTGCAAATGATTACCTTTCCGGCACTTTGGAAGGAGAAGAGATGTTTTCAGTCAAAATAAAATAAATGATATACAATTTAGATAAAATTAACGAGATGGCCGAGGGGGACGAAGACTTCGTTCTTTCCGTAATATCGGTGTTTCTCGAGGAGGTCCCGGTAGACCTGGAGGCCCTGGAGCAGGGTATTTCTTCCCGGGATCATCACCTGGTGTACCAGATGGCACACAAGATTAAACCCAATGTAGACTTACTGGGAATGGAGCAGACACGAGCCACGGCCCTGGAAATAGAGACCTTGGGGAAGAACGAAGCAAACATGGATGAGATCGAAAAAAGATTTCCGACTCTTAAAACGGATGTGCTGCAAGTGATCTCTGAACTTAAAAAGGATTTTCATATCTGATGCAGGCTGAAATCATCACCATAGGGGATGAGATCCTGATCGGGCAGATCACTGATACCAATTCTGCATTCATTGCGGGGGAATTGAACAAGATCGGGGTTTCTGTGTACCAGATCACTTCGGTACAGGACGATCGGGAGCATATCCTGAAGGCCCTGGATGAAGCCGAAGGCAGGTCTCATGTGGTGATCATGACCGGGGGTCTGGGTCCTACCAAAGATGATATCACCAAGCGGACCTTATGCGAGTACATGGATGATCATCTGGAGCCCAACCAGGAAGTGCTGGAGCATGTGGAATACCTTTTTAAGAAATACATCACTACCACGCCTATCTCGGATATGAACAGGGCACAGGCGAACCTGCCTAGTAAGGCTACCGTGTTGAAAAATCCATTCGGGACAGCTCCAGGAATGTGGATGCAGAAAAATGATACGGTTTTTATCTCTTTGCCGGGAGTCCCCTACGAGATGAAACACCTTATGACCGAAGAAGTGATCCCAAGGATCAGCTCGGGCTTTAACCGGCCCTATATCCGGCATAAGACCATTATTACCTATGGCCTGGGAGAAAGTGCTATTGCAGAGCGGATAGAGGCTTTTGAAACATCACTCCCGTCCTTCCTGAAACTTGCTTACCTGCCCAATTTAGGGAAGGTCAGGCTGCGACTTTCGGCAAAGGGCCCTGACCCGGAACCCCTGGAGAAAGCTATAGCGACAGCTACGCGAGAACTGAAAAATATAATCGGGGATATCATCTACGGGGAGGAGGAAGAAGAGACCATAGAGTACGGCGTGGGCAAGTTGCTCGTACAAATGGGAAAATCCCTCTCTACCGCCGAAAGCTTTACCGGGGGGCGTATTGCAGAGATGATCACTGCTATCCCGGGCGCCTCTGCTCATTTTAAAGGGAGTATGGTCTGTTACGCCACAGAGATTAAAATTAAAGTGCTAGGCGTTCCGGATAGCTTGATTGCAGAGCATTCTGTAGTCAGTGAAGCGGTGGCCAGAGCTATGGCGGAACGCGCCAGGGAGATTTTTGGTACAGACTATGCCATAGCCACTACCGGAAATGCCGGTCCCACCAAGGGCGACTCCGATGCAGAGATAGGAACGGTGTATATCGCTATAGCAGGCCCGGACAGGGTTATGGCCGAAAAATTCAATATGGGAAACCACCGAATCAGGATCATAACAAAATCGGCGCATAAGGCATTTGAAATGCTTCAAAAAGAAATTTTAAAATTCTGACTTAGAATTTTGTGCGTCCCGTAAAAATGCTATAAATTTGCAGCCTGTTTTAAATCAAGTAAAAAGTAGCGCCATGTCAAAAGTCTGTGAACTTACAGGAAAGAGAGCGATGTTTGGAAATAATGTATCTTTTTCCATCAACAAGACCAGGAGAAGATTTGATGTAAACCTTTCTAAAAAGCGTTTTTATATCCCTGAAGAGGATCGTTGGATCACGCTTAAGGTTTCCGCCAGGGCGCTCAAGGCAATCAACAAAAAAGGAATTTCTGCGGTCTTGAAAGAGGCCCGTCAGCAAGGGTTGATTAAGTAATCCTATAAAATTTAGTATCCAATGGCAAAGAAAGGCAACAGAGTACAAGTGATATTAGAGTGTACCGAACATAAGACTTCGGGTATGCCAGGGACTTCCCGTTACATCACCACCAAGAATAAGAAGAACACTCCGGATCGTATGGAACTTAAAAAGTTCAACCCGATCCTGAAGAAAATGACAGTCCATAAAGAGATAAAATAATAAGCCATGGCAAAGAAGACAGTAGCATCCTTACAAACAAGCTCAAAAAGACTTACCAAAGCGATCAAAATGGTAAAGTCTCCAAAGACAGGAGCATATACTTTTGTAGAATCTGTGATGGCACCTGAGGCGGTTAACGAATGGTTAGCCGGTAAATAAAAGGTCTCACATACAAATTACTAAGCCGCTTTGAAAAAAGCGGCTTTTTTATGTTTAATTGCCTGTAAGGAATTCCGGGAAGCTCTTAGATAAAAGAGGTTATTCTACCCAACTAGTTTTTAATTCTCAACGGGCTTTCCCATTACTTTTATATCTTTGATTTTACCTTATTTAGAAGCCTATGAGCCTGTTTAAAAAGATATTTTCTTCGGAAAAAAAAGAAACCCTGGATAAAGGACTTGAAAAGTCTAAAACCACTTTCTTTTCTAAACTCAGTAAAGCGGTTGCAGGAAAGTCTAAAGTTGATGATGAAGTCCTGGATAACCTGGAGGAAGTATTGGTCAGTTCCGATGTAGGGGTTTCCACAACTCTAAAGATCATCGATCGGATAGAAGAGAGGGTGGCCCGGGATAAATATATGGGTGTCGAGGAACTCAACGCTATACTCAGGGAAGAGATAGCGGCACTTCTTTCCGAGACCCAAAGCGGGGAAGCTACAGATTTCAGCCTTTCTACCGATAAGAAGCCTTATGTGATCATGGTGGTTGGTGTTAATGGGGTGGGTAAAACCACGACCATCGGAAAATTGGCACATCAATTTAAAAATCAGGGAATGAAAGTGGTTTTAGGAGCCGCCGATACATTCCGTGCTGCGGCTATTGACCAGCTGCAGATCTGGGCAGACCGAGTTTCTGTGCCTTTGATCAAACAGAAAATGGGCAGTGATCCTGCTTCGGTAGCTTTCGATACGCTAAGTGCCGCGGTATCCCAGGGTGCTGATGTGGTATTGATCGATACGGCCGGCCGACTGCACAATAAAGTGAACCTGATGAACGAGCTCGGGAAAGTGAAACGGGTAATGCAGAAAGTGGTGGGCGATGCACCGCATGAAGTATTGCTGGTCCTGGATGGTTCTACCGGGCAAAATGCATTTGAACAGGCAAAACAATTTACCAAGGCTACCGACGTAACTTCCCTGGCAGTGACCAAATTAGACGGAACAGCTAAAGGAGGAGTGGTCATCGGTATCTCTGACCAGTTCCGTATACCGGTAAAATATATCGGTGTAGGCGAAGGTATAGAAGACCTGCAGGTCTTTAACAAATTAGAGTTCGTAGATTCTTTCTTTAAATTGGAATCGTGAGGTATTTGCTGCTTTGCTTGTTTTCGCTGATGTCCTTTAACGGGCTTGCTCAGCTGGAACATCCTAAAGCGAGCCCGCTGGCAGTCATTGAGCAAAACTTCGGACTTTCCAGTATTACAATAAATTACTCAAGGCCGGCAGTACGTGGCAGGAAAATCTTCGGCGGATTGGTTCCCTACGATCGAATCTGGAGGGTTGGTGCT
The DNA here is from genome assembly GCA_013003145.1 of Flavobacteriaceae bacterium. Taxonomy (GTDB): domain Bacteria; phylum Bacteroidota; class Bacteroidia; order Flavobacteriales; family Flavobacteriaceae; genus Zeaxanthinibacter. Next base: position 4,570 of record JABDLH010000138.1, read on the forward strand.
AATGAATCGACCAAATTTTCATGTGATTCAGATCTCGAAGTTATGGGTCATACTGTACCTGCGGGTACTTATGCCATCTATGCGTTTCCCCGGAAGGAGCAATGGGAGATCGTATTTCATAAGAATACCGGGCACTGGGGAGATGGCAGGGATAACTATAAACCGGAGGAAGATTTATTCCGTGTTAAGTTACCGGTAGAAAAAACTTCCGAATTGCAGGAAAACTTACTTATTACTTTTGACCAGATCTCGCATAACGGGCTGCAAATGCAGCTACATTGGGAGTATAGCCGGGTTAGGATCCCCATTAATACGGATACCCATGGTCGAATGCTCAGGCAGATTGATTCTGCGTTGGCCGGGAATCCTACGGCCCAGACGTATTATGAAGCCGGACGTTACCTGCAAGAGCAACAAACAGATTATCGTACCGCATTGCAGTACCTGGAGAGCGCCATTGAGATGGGAGGTGATACCTACTATTTTCACCGGGTAAAATCACTGCTGCAAGCGGCATTGGGAAAATATGGCCAGGCTATTATTTCTGCTGAGCGCTCTATGGAACTGGCAGCTGCAGAAGGTAAAGACGAATTTGTTCGTATGAACCGGGCGAATATAGCGTCTTGGGAAAAGCTGCGGTATTGAGCCGGATTCTCTATAAGCGTCAGCTGCACTTAAGCAGCAATCATTCAGTACTTTAGACCGAACTGCATTTCTTTATAAAAACAAGGTGGTTCCGATTCCAAGTTGTATTTTTGCACCCCATTTATAATCCTATGCGAACTAAGTCACTCAAGAAGAATAAGATCAATATTGTTACTCTCGGTTGCTCCAAGAATGTTTACGATTCAGAGGTGCTAATGGGGCAGTTGCGTGCCAATAAGAAAGATGTTGCCCACGAACAGGAGGGGAATATCGTAGTGGTGAATACCTGTGGTTTTATTGATAATGCCAAGGAAGAGAGTGTAAATACTATATTACAATACGTTCGCAAGAAAGAAGAAGGATTGGTAGATAAGGTTTTTGTGACCGGCTGTCTTAGTGAGCGTTACAAACCGGACCTGCAGAAAGAGATCCCTGATGTGGATGAGTATTTCGGCACCCGGGACCTGCCTTTATTATTAAAAGCCTTAGGCGCTGATTATAAGCACGAGCTGATCGGGGAGCGACTACTGACTACTCCAAAGAATTATGCCTATTTAAAGATTGCTGAGGGCTGTGACCGCCCCTGTTCATTCTGTGCTATTCCCTTAATGCGTGGTAAGCATCGTAGTACCCCTATAGAAGACCTGGTTACCGAGGCTACTTCCTTAGCGGCCCAGGGTGTGAAGGAGCTGATCCTGATCGCACAGGATCTTACCTATTATGGCTTAGACCTGTATAAAAAACGCGCATTGGCCGGACTGTTGAAGGAGCTTGTTAAGGTAGAAGGGATAGAGTGGATAAGACTGCACTACGCCTTCCCTACCGGTTTCCCCATGGATGTTTTGGAAGTGATGAAGAACGAGCCTAAGATCTGCAAATACCTGGATATTCCACTACAACATATCTCGGATCCTATCCTAAAAAGTATGCGGAGAGGCACCACCCAGGAAAAGACGACCAAATTGTTAAGGGAAATGCGCGAAGCTATGCCTGAAATGGCTATCAGGACTACATTGATCGTCGGCTATCCCGGTGAGACCGAAGAAGATTTCCAAACACTGAAGCAGTGGGTAAAAGAGATGCGTTTTGAAAGACTTGGTTGTTTTACATACAGCCACGAGGAAAATACACATGCCTACCAGTTAGAGGACGACGTCCCTGATGAAGTGAAACAGGAACGTGCAAACGAGATCATGGAAGTGCAGTCCCAGATCTCCTGGGAATTGAACCAGCAGAGCGTAGGGGAGACATTCCGTTGCATCATAGACCGAAAGGAAGGGAATTACTTTGTTGGAAGAACGCAGTATGACTCACCTGACGTGGATAACGAGGTATTGGTCGATGCTAACAAGCACTACCTGAAGATCGGGGAATTCGTCGACATCACCATCGATGAAGCGGCTGATTTTGATCTTTACGGAAGTCCAGTGGTCATTCCGGAAACAGCGGTTTAAACTTCAGAGGCCAGGGATAAAAGAGTGATTCCTTTATTTTTATCATCCCTGATAATCCTAGGACGCCCTAATATTAGCAAATACCATCTATTTGCAAAATGTCACATATTTACGAATATATGGCCCGCCATAGGTTCTTTAGTCAGGTCAAAAGAGGTTTCATTCAGTAGTATGCCATGCTCCACGAACGCTTTTAAATTGGCCAGCCAGAAAGTCCACCCGTTACTGCAGCCGTTGTAGATATTCATCTTACTTTCTTCATCGGTAGGGATTTCATATTGCTCCAGGGTTAAAAGTACAGCATCTTCTTTTTCCTCTAAACGCAAGGATACTTTGCTGTCAGCAAAGCTGAGTTCCAGTTGGTCCCTGCCATTGGCCGAAAGGATACCGCCTTTTTCTTCTCCTTCCCAGTTATGCCATTGCCAACGGTAGGTGTCTCCTGCTTTAAGCTGATCATCGGGCTCTCGCTTGCGACCTGCGCTATCAGTATATACGGCGGAGCGCAAAAACCAGGAAGTGATTCCCTGCTCGGTTGCCCAGAGGTGATATATTCGTTCCAGGGGCGCCTTGAGGTAGATCTTTTTTACAAACCGGTCAAAAGAAAGTTCTGTCTTCATGATTGCTCTTTTTGTTGTTGTTCAAATTCATAAATACCACGCCCCAGGGCAGCGAGGAATGGGATTCCTATTTCCTCGTATTCGTATTGGTCATCGTTGAAAATGCCATTCTCATTGACCAGGATGGTAGCCGTAAGCAGGAATTCGAT
>JABDLH010000151.1 GCA_013003145.1 Flavobacteriaceae bacterium
AATGAAAATATAGACGTTATCAACTGGACGAGTAATCCACAGTTGATGGTGACCAGGGCATTAAGCCCGGCACGAGTGTCTACCGTTAAATTGAACGACGAAAAAATGACTGCCCAGGTTTACCTGAGGCCGGAGGAAGTTTCCAAGGCTATTGGTAGGGGAGGTCATAATATCCGACTGGCAGGCCAGTTGACCGGTTACGAGATCGACGTCTTCCGTGAAGGTGTTGAAGAGGATGTGGAATTGACCGAATTCTCTGATGAGATCGATAGCTGGGTAATAGAAGAATTTAAGAAAATCGGGCTGGATACAGCGCGTAGTGTCCTGGAGCAGGACATCGAAGACCTCGTAAAAAGGACGGATCTGGAAGAGGAGACTATTTCAGATGTGATGCGTATCCTGAAAGAGGAATTTGAAGATTAAGCTCTATATTAGCAGCGTATTTAAAGAGAGGTAAATAGATTATATGGCAGGAAATGCAACAATAAGGCTGAATAAAGTCTTGCGAGAACTTAACATATCACTGGATAGGGCAGTCGATTATTTGGCGTCTAAAGGACACCAGGTCGAAGCACGCCCTACCACTAAGATCTCCAATGATGTATATCAGGTTCTCCTAGATGAGTTCCAGACCGATATGAGCAAGAAAGTTGCATCTAAGGAGGTTGGTGAAGAAAAGCGTAAGGAGAAGGAAGCCCTGAGGCTTCAAATGGAACAGGAGCAAGAGGAAAAACGACTTGCAAGGGAGAAGCGCGCCGCCGAAAAAGAGGTGGTATCCGCCAAAGCCGAACTTTCAGGTCCCAAGACCGTTGGGAAAATAGACCTGGATAATCTCGGAAAGAAAGAAGCTCCGAAAGAGGAAGAGGAAGCTCCTAAAGCAGAGGAAGCACCTAAAGCTGAGGAAGCCCCGAAAGTAGAAGAGGCTCCTAAGGTAGAAGAAAAAGCTGTTGAAGAGAAGAAGCCTGAAGCGGCTGAGGCTCCAAAAGCTGAGGAGAAGGTAGAGGAAAAGAAGGAGGAAGCGCCTAAGGCAGAAGAAAAACCTGCTGCTGCCAAAGAAGAGCCTGCTAAAAAGGAAGAAGCCGCTGAAAAATCGGCCGGTTCTGATACCATCAAGACCAACTACCAGAAATTATCCGGACCTAACATTAAGGATAAGATCGACCTCTCGCAGTTTAAGAAACCGAAGAAGAAGAAGGAAGAAGCTAAAGGAAGCGATTCCGGAGATAAAAAGAAAAGACGAAGAAGAATTGTCAGCAACAATGCGCCCGGTGCCGGAAGAGGCAAGCCAGGGGCAAAGCGTGGTGGACAACGATTCTCCTCTGCTCCTAAGGTAGAGCCTACCGAGGAGGAAGTACAAAAGCAAGTACGGGAAACCCTGGAGAAACTGCAAGGTAAATCCAAGCGGGGTAAAGGGGCCAAGTACCGTAGGGACAAACGAGACCAGCACCGCCAGCAGACAGAGCGCGACCTGGAGCAGCAAGAATTGGAAAGCAAGACCCTGAAGGTAACCGAGTTTGTTACTGTAGGAGAAGTTGCTACCATGATGAACGTGTCTACCACGGATATCATCTCAGCCTGTATGTCATTGGGGATCATGGTAACCATGAACCAGCGACTCGATGCGGAAACACTGTCTATCGTAGCCGACGAGTTCGGGTACGAAGTAGAATTCGTCACTGCAGAACTGGAAGAATCTTTTGAAGAAGTTGTAGATAGTCCTGAAGATCTGAAGCCTAGAGCTCCGATCGTTACGGTAATGGGTCACGTAGACCACGGTAAAACTTCTTTGCTGGATTATGTACGTAAAGAAAATGTGATCGCCGGCGAGAGCGGGGGAATCACCCAGCACATCGGGGCCTATGGTGTAAGTTTGGAGAATGGTAATAAGATCACTTTCCTGGATACTCCCGGTCACGAGGCGTTTACAGCTATGCGTGCCCGTGGTGCACAGGTTACCGATATCGCGATCGTAGTGATCGCTGCGGATGACGACATAATGCCGCAGACCAAGGAGGCCATCAGTCACGCGCAGGCAGCGGGTGTGCCCATGATCTTCGCTATCAACAAAATTGACCGCCCGGCGGCTAATCCTGACAAGATCAAGGAAGGGCTGGCCCAGATGAACCTCCTTGTAGAGGACTGGGGTGGAAAGATACAGTCGCACGATATCTCTGCTAAAATGGGGACCGGCGTCAAAGAATTATTAGAGAAAGTTTTACTGGAGGCAGAAATGCTGGACCTGAAAGCCAACCCGGACAGGCTGGCCAGTGGTACAGTAGTGGAAGCATTCCTGGACAAAGGACGTGGATATGTATCTACGATCCTGGTTCAGGCCGGAACTCTTTCTATCGGGGATTACGTCCTTGCCGGAACTTGCAGTGGTAAGATCAAGGCTATGCAGGACGAGCGCGGGAATTCCGTGAAGAAGGCCGGGCCTTCTACTCCTATCTCTATCCTGGGACTGGACGGTGCACCACAAGCTGGTGACAAGTTCAACGTCATGGAAGATGAGAAAGAGGCGAAGCAGATTGCTGCTAAGAGAGCCCAGCTACAGCGTGAACAATCCGTAAGGACACAACGTCACATCACGTTAGATGAGATCGGAAGACGAATTGCACTGGGCGACTTTAAAGAGCTTAATATCATCCTGAAAGGTGATGTGGATGGTTCTGTTGAAGCATTGACCGATTCCTTCCAGAAACTATCTACGGATGAGATACAGGTGAACATCATTCATAAAGGTGTGGGTGCGATCACCGAGTCTGACGTACTGCTTGCCTCGGCATCAGACGCAGTCGTAATCGGGTTTAACGTAAGGCCGATGGGTAATGCCCGTGATATTGCCGATAAGGAAGAGATAGACATCAGGATGTACTCTATTATCTACGATGCTATCAACGACCTGAAAGATGCGATGGAAGGTATGCTGTCACCAGAGATGAAGGAAGAGATCACCGGTACTGCCGAGATCCGTGAAACCTTCAAGATCTCTAAGGTGGGAACTATTGCAGGATGTATGGTGACCAGTGGTAAGATTTACCGTTCGTCCAACATCAGGCTGATCCGTGATGGTGTTGTAATTTATACGGGTACACTGACCTCCCTGAAGCGATTCAAGGATGATGTTAAGGAAGTATCTAAAGGTTACGATTGTGGTCTGCAGATCAAGAACTACAACGACATCCAGGAGAATGATATTGTAGAAGCATTCCAGGAGGTTGCTGTGAAAAAGAAGCTTTAATAGCAACTATATAAACAAAAAAAAGGGCCATCATGCGATGGCCCTTTTTTTATGTCTGGAAGCGAAATTATGCTTCGCTGCTGGGAAATAAATTATTTTTTAGGAGACAGTAGGAGTGATTCGGGATATTTTTTTCGCACTTCGGTAAAATTGCGCTCGCCTTCTAATTTCGTATTGAATTTACCCACGTGAACACGGTAGGTTGGAGAGTCAAAAATGATCTTGGTATACCAGCCGGGAAAATCCACTTCCGCATCCGATTTCAGCTTTTCTGCCTTGTCATAGGAGCCGAAACCTATTTGTATAGTATAAAAATCTTCGCTCTCATTGGCCTTCTTATAGAGGTTGAGTAACTGGGATAAGTCGCTGTCCTGGACAACCTTTACCGTCCCTTGCTGGGCCAGTAAAATCCCTGAGGTACAGAGGAGCAGGGCGGTTAATATTGTTGTTTTCATAATTCATTTTTAGATGATACAAAGGTAAATTATTGCTTAGTATATGGTACTTTCAAGGCTTATTTAGAATAATTATAAATTGAGAATTATAAATACCTTAACATTTCCAAAATAAAGTCTATGTCGTATTTTTGCTGTCAATTTAAATGGCCGTGAATTCCCCATCCGTCCTAATACATTAGGAATAATCGTGCCAAGATTTCGATAGTACTATTTTATGTATGAAACAGGTAAATCTGGAGTGTTAATCAAGAATTAAATCTTATAACAATTCACCTTTGCCGGGCTTCGTATGACCGTTGAAAATATTGAAAAGCAACACATGAAAAAGGTTCTAAACCGCCATCAAATCGCTACTGTATTAGGCATCAGCCTCTTCGTAACATTACTATTTTCACCATCTCTAAGTGCCCAGGATGCTGCTGAACCGGCTGCTGCGGAGACTGAAGCTGTCGCCGAAGAATCGGGCGAAAGCGCCGGGGATGCTGCAAAAGGGAAACAGTTGTTTAACCAGAACTGTGCAGCCTGTCACGCTCTTGACCGTAAGATGACCGGACCTGCTCTTGCTAACGTGGAAAGCAGGTTGGCAGAAGAGGAAGGCCTGGATAAGCAATGGCTTCAAGCCTGGATCAAGAACAGTCCGGCGATGATTGCTTCCGGAGATGCCTATGCCAACGAGATCTACAACGAATACAACCAGGCGGCGATGACTCCTTTCCCTACGCTGTCTTATCAAGATATTGATGACATCCTGGCCTATACCGCTGCACCGCCTCCGGCGCCCCAGCAGACTGATGCAACCACAGCCGGTGGAGAAGCTTCTACCGGAGGAGGATCCGGGATCTCTAACGAATTAATACTGGGAGCTCTTGTCCTGGTGTTCGGAATCCTCGTGGTGATGTTGTTCCTGGTGAACAGCACCCTGAAGCGTATTGCCGAAGCAAGCGGGGTAGTTGTTGAAAAAGAAAAAGTAGAAAAGCGTACGCCGATCTGGAAAGCTTTTGCCCAGAACCAATTCCTGGTACTGGTCAGTGTGATCTTCCTGATGCTGGTGGGTGCGTACTACGCATATGGCTGGATGATGCAGGTAGGTGTAGACCAGGGGTATGCCCCGATACAGCCGATCCATTACTCGCATAAGATCCATGCCGGGGATAATAAGATCGAGTGTAAATACTGTCACTCCTCTGCGCGAGTTTCCAAGCATTCTGGCATCCCTTCTCTGAATGTGTGTATGAACTGTCACAAATCTATTTACGAATACAAGGGGAACCCTGAAGGTCCAAGTCAGGAGGACCTGGCAAATGGGTACACCAACGAATTCTATACTAAGGAGATCAAAAAATTATACAAGGCTGTAGGTTGGGACGAGACCAACCAGCGGTATACCGGTGAAACTCAGCCTGTAGAGTGGGTTCGTATTCACAACCTTCCGGATTTCGCTTACTTTAACCACTCTCAGCACGTTTCTGTTGCGGGGATCGAATGTCAGACATGCCATGGTCCTGTAGAAGAGATGGAGATTATGTACCAGTATTCTCCCCTGACTATGGGATGGTGTATCAACTGTCACAGGGAAACCAATGTGAAGGTTGAAGGAAATGAGTATTACGAGAAGATCCACGAGGAGCTTTCAAAAAAATATGGAGTTGATCAGCTCACTGCGGCCCAATTAGGTGGTCTTGAATGTGGGAAGTGTCACTATTAATTATAAAAGCAGCAGCTAATTTCATCAATAGCATATGGCATCAAACAAGAAATATTGGAAGAGTGAAGCGGAGTTAAGTCCGGACAATTCCATTGTTGAGCAGCTAAGACAAAACGAATTTCCAGAGGAAGTGCCGGTAGACCAATTTCTTGGCGACAAGGAAGGCTTGGCCGCTACCACGACTAATCGAAGGGATTTCCTTAAGTACGTCGGCTTCAGTACTGCGGCGGCATCACTGGCAGCTTGTGAAGGCCCGGTGAATTATTCTATTCCTTACGTGGTGCAGCCGGAGCAGATCATTCCCGGTGTGGCAAATTACTACGCGACTACCATCGCGAACGGTTTTGATTTCGCCAGCATACTGATCAAGACTCGAGAGGGTCGCCCGATCAAAGTAGAGAATAACAGGGATGCAAAATCCAATTCCGGTGCCAATGCACGGGTACAGGCCTCTGTCCTGTCTTTATATGACAGCAACAGGTTGCAAGGCCCTATGGCCGGTGAGGAGCAGATAGACTGGGATACCCTTGATGCTACGGTGAAAGCTACGCTAAATGCCACCCGGAATTCAGGGAAGAAAGTAGTGATGCTTACACAGACCTATGCGAGCCCGTCTACGGACCGACTTATTTCTGAATTCCAGGCTCAATATCCTAACGTAAGCCATGTCACCTACGATACTATATCCGAGGATGCTGCGCTTACAGCTTTTGAAGCTCGTTACGGTGAGCGTGCCCTGGCCGATTATGATTTTGAAAAAGCAGAATACATCGTAGGGATAGGTGCTGATTTCCTGGGGGACTGGCATGGAGGTAACTTTGATTCAGGTTACTCCAAGGGCCGTGTTCCTAAGAATGGTAAAATGTCCAGGCATGTACAGTTTGAGGCTAATATGTCTCTTACAGGTGCTAACGCTGACAAACGTATTATGCTCAAGCCAAGCCAGCAAAAAATTGCCTTGGCTAAACTTTACGGTAAACTGAATGGTACTAGCGTAGGCGGTGAACTTCCGGAAGCTGCCGAGCGCGCCCTGGATCAGATCGCAGCCGAGATTTCCAAGAACAGGAGTGCTGCAGTTGTCGTCACAGGCATTGATGATGTCAATGCGCAGGCGGTAGCACTGGAGATCAATGAAATGCTGGGGAGCAAGGCTTTTGATCCTTCAACTCCACGCTATGTGCGCCAAGGGAATACTGCCGAGGTGAATCAATTGATCGAAGATATGAACGCAGGTAGGGTAGGTGCCCTGCTGATGGACGGGGTAAACCCGGTTTACTCGCTTCCCAATGCAGCTGAATTCCTTACAGGCCTTGAGAAAGTTGATGTTTCTGTCGCCTTTTCCAATACCTGGAACGATACTACTGCGGTTTCTAAATTCACCGGTGCATCTAATCACTACCTTGAATCATGGGGTGATGTGCAGTTGAAGAAAGGGCATTACAGCCTGATGCAGCCTACAATAAAAGAATTATTTGATACAAGGCAATTCCAATCTGCCCTTTTAAAGTGGATGGGGAATGATGTATCCTATTACGATTACGTGAAGACGACCTGGAGTGAGAGTATTCTCAATGGGTCGGACTGGAACCAGGCCTTACATGACGGAGCATTCGTCACTTCCGGGTCTGTGACCACTTCTGAGTCTGAAGCGCCGGTGGCAACAGCTGCTGAAGAAGAAATGCCTACTACGGTGGTGCCTATTGCTTCTGCCTTGCGCGCCCTGTCTTCTACCCCTGCTTCAGAAATGGAATTAGTATTGTATTCCAAAGTTGGAATGGGTGACGGCCAGCAGGCAAATAACCCATGGTTACAGGAATTCCCTGACCCGATCACTCGAGTGTCCTGGGATAACTACCTGACCATTTCCAAAGCTGATGCGGAGAAAATGGGCTTTGAGAATGAACATGTTGCCAATGGTGGACTTGATGGAAGCTATGCGAATGTTGAGGTTAACGGTGTTAGCGTAAAGAATGTTCCGGTAATCATACAGCCCGGGCAAGCTCCGGGTACTGTTGGGCTTTCCTTCGGCTACGGTAAAAAGACCGGTATTCGTGAGGATATGCAGATCGGTGTCAATGCTTACCCGCTTTACCAGGACTTCTCTACTATACAGGAAGCTACTGTAACTAAAGCTCCCGGAATGCATGAATTTGCATGTGTTCAGTTGCATAAGACCCTAATGGGTAGGGGTGATATCATTAAAGAAACTACCCTCGAGATCTTTAATACCAAAGATCACGCAGAATGGAACCATGTTCCGCAAGTATCCCTTAACCACCAGGAAGTTCCTGCAACTACAGTAGACCTTTGGGAAGGTTTTGACCGATCTGTCGGGCACCACTTTAACATGTCTATAGACCTGAACGCTTGTACCGGTTGTGGTGCATGTGTGATCGCTTGCCACGCTGAGAACAACGTACCTGTTGTGGGGAAAGAGGAGGTCAGGCGCTCCAGGGATATGCACTGGTTGAGAATAGACCGTTACTATTCATCCGAAGATACTTTCGAGGACGATAACGAGAAAAAAGATAACCTGTCCGGAGCCATCGGTTCCAAGGTAGGATTCGAGGAAATGGAAGATCCGGCGGTGAACCCACAGGTCGCCTTCCAGCCTGTAATGTGTCAGCACTGTAACCATGCTCCATGTGAAACCGTTTGCCCGGTAGCGGCAACTTCTCACAGTCGCCAGGGACAGAACCATATGGCATACAACCGTTGCGTGGGTACGCGTTACTGTGCGAACAACTGCCCTTACAAAGTGCGACGATTTAACTGGTTCCTCTACAACAACAATGACGAGTTTGATTACCACATGAATAATGATCTTGGTAAGATGGTGATCAACCCGGATGTAACTGTTCGTTCCAGAGGGGTGATGGAAAAATGTTCAATGTGTATCCAGATGACTCAAAAAGTGATCCTGGATGCCAAGAGGGAAGGAAGAACCGTGAAAGACGGTGAATTCCAGACCGCTTGTTCTAATGCCTGTAACAACGGAGCGATTGTCTTTGGAGACATCAATGATGAGAGCAGCCAGGTAGCAGAACTGAAAGATAATGACCGTATGTATCACCTGCTTGAGAGCGTAGGAACCAAACCCAATGTATTCTACCACGTAAAAGTGCGTAATACTGAAAAGGCTTAATAAAAGAAGAACGTAACAATAATAGAATTTTATGGCGTCGCATTACGAAGCACCAATACGTAAACCCTTAGTTCTTGGAGATAAAGGCTATCACGATGTGTCCGTTGATATTGCTAAACCTATAGAGGGTAAAGCCAATAAGCACTGGTGGATAGTTTTTTCCATTGCCCTGGTGGCATTTTTATGGGGAGTAGGCTGTATCATTTACACTATCTCTACCGGGATCGGAACCTGGGGGTTGAATAAAACAGTAGGCTGGGCCTGGGATATCACCAACTTCGTTTGGTGGGTAGGTATCGGTCACGCCGGGACACTGATCTCCGCGGTACTGTTGCTGTTCCGCCAGAAATGGAGAATGGCGATCAACCGTTCTGCAGAGGCGATGACCATCTTCTCTGTGATCCAGGCGGGTCTGTTCCCGATCATCCACATGGGGCGTCCCTGGTTGGCATACTGGGTACTCCCGATTCCTAATCAATTTGGTTCACTGTGGGTAAACTTTAATTCACCCTTGCTTTGGGACGTATTTGCGATCTCTACTTACTTGTCCGTGTCCCTCGTATTCTGGTGGACTGGACTTTTACCTGACTTTGCGATGATCCGCGACAGGGCTGTTAAGCCTTTCCAGAAGAAGATCTATGGCCTTGTAAGTTTTGGATGGAGTGGGCGTGCCAAGGATTGGCAGCGTTTTGAAGAAGTATCCCTGGTTCTTGCCGGTCTGGCAACTCCCCTGGTACTTTCTGTACATACCATCGTATCCTTTGACTTTGCTACTTCGGTGATCCCGGGATGGCACACCACCATCTTCCCTCCGTACTTCGTTGCTGGAGCTATTTTCTCCGGCTTTGCCATGGTAAACACACTTTTGATCATTATGAGGAAGGTGAGTAATATGGAGGCTTATATTACGGTACAGCACATCGAATTGATGAATATCGTGATCATGATCACCGGTTCTATCGTGGGCTGTGCTTATATTACAGAACTTTTCGTGGCCTGGTATTCCGGGGTGGAGTACGAACAGTACGCCTTCCTGAACAGGGCGACCGGACCTTACTGGTGGTCTTACCTCCTGATGATGACCTGTAACGTGGTCTCTCCCCAGGTAATGTGGTTTAAAAAGATCAGGACCAGTATTATTGTTTCCTTTATAATCTCTATCGTGGTTAACGTGGGGATGTGGTTTGAGCGATTTGTAATTATCGTAACATCATTACACCGTGATTACCTGCCGTCTTCATGGACCATGTTCTCGCCAACTTTTGTCGATATCGGGATCTTTATCGGTACCATCGGGTTCTTCTTTGTTCTCTTCCTGCTATACGCAAGAACCTTCCCGGTGATTGCCCAGGCAGAGGTGAAGTCCATACTGAAATCATCCGGAGAGCGATATAAGCTTTTACGTGATGCCGGTAAGCCACTTTACGAAGTGACTAAAATGAAAGTAGGTCCTCAGAAAGTTGTGGTTGAAAAGACCGTAGTGGAAAAAGCACCTATGGCCGAAAAAGAAGCTTTATTAAACGCACTGGGAACTTTTGACGCCAGTAAGGAAAGTAAAGATGACCTGAAGAAAATTAAGGGGATAGGACCTCAGATGGAGGAAACCCTGAATCAACTGGGGATCTATACATATGACCAGGTAAGCCGAATGACGGAAAAGGAATACAGGCTGCTTGATGAGATTACCGGTTCCTTCCCAGGAAGGGCACAACGGGACGATTGGGCCGGTCAGGCCAGTAGGTTAAACAACAAAAGCTAGATTATGGCATCTAAGGTGATACAAGCATTTTATACAGATGATGATGTGCTGATGCATGCGGTTAAACGGGTGCGCGCCGCTAAACATCATATAGAGGAGGTCTATACTCCATTCCCCGTTCACGGGCTGGACAAAGCCATGGGTCTGGCACCGACCAGGCTGGCCATCACCGCATTCCTTTATGGATGTGTGGGGCTGACCGTAGCTATCGTAATGATGAATTACATCATGATCGAGGATTGGCCACAGGACATCGGTGGTAAACCGAGTTTCAGTTACCTGGAGAACATGCCGGCTTTTGTGCCGATCATGTTTGAAATGACTGTTTTCTTTTCCGCCCACCTTATGGTGATCACTTTTTACATGAGAAGTAAATTGTGGCCGTTCAAAGAAGCAGAGAACCCTGATCTAAGGACAACCGATGATCATTTCCTGATGGAAATAGAACTACACGGAAACGAACAGGAACTGTACGATCTTTTGGTTGATACCGGTGCAGTAGAAATAAACAGTATTGAAAAGTAGTCTTGGAAATATGAATAATATTATCAAAATAGGTTGCCTCTTAGGATTGATTGTTAGCATCAGCAGTTGTCAGGAAAACGCTGAGCCTAACTACCAGTATATGCCTGATATGTATGAATCTGTAGGCTATGAGACCTATGACAAGGTAGGATTCCTTCCTGATGAACAGGAAGCTTTGCAGCCAGCGGAACATACTATTATGAGAGGCTGGATGCCTTACGAATTTGAGAATACTCCTGAAGGGAAAGAGCTGTCTAAAGCAGCAAGTAGTCCCTTAGATTCGTTGAGCTACGAAGAAAATATGGCCAAAGGAATGCAGCTGTACACCATCTACTGTGCAATTTGCCACGGGGATAAAGGTGAAGGGCAAGGTACCTTGGTCAAAAGGGAAAAGATACTCGGTGTGCCTAGTTATGCAGATCCTGCGCGTGACATCCAAGTTGGAGGTGTATACCATGTAATTTATTACGGGCTGAACTCGATGGGGTCTTACGCAGGCCAGTTAAACCACGAGGAGCGTTGGATGGTATCTGAGTATGTGATGCAACTGAAAGAAGACTTAACCAAATAAGACCAGGAATTAAGATATGTACACATTTTCAAACAGATTAAAAATTGGTTCTTTCATCCTGATGGCCGTAGGTTTGATAGGTATAGCTATCGGCTTTATATCAGCACCTGCAACGGTTGAGGAAGCCAAGGCTATGGTGGCTTCACATGGTGAGGGTCACGGTAGCGATCACGGAGATGGCCACGCAGTTCCTGGAGAGACCGAGGGAGAGGTCCATATGGATGAAGCCGGGAAGGCACATCCTACGGTAGGTATGGGTGCCGAGGTAGATCATGGCAACGCCTTAGCTCACGAACAGGAGCACGAGATGTCTCATGATGAGCACCTATTACATCAACTACAGAACAGGCCATGGTCTGCACTTTACGTAGCGGCATTGTTCTTTTTCTTTATCGCTTTAGGGGTGTTAGCCTTCTATGCCATACAGCGTGCCGCACAGGCAGGCTGGTCGCCATTGCTCTTCCGGGTAATGGAGGGAATTACGGCTTACCTGGTGCCCGGCGGAATCATCGTTTTTGTAATCCTGCTCTTGTCTGTACTTCATTTGAACCATATCTTTGTATGGATGGATCCGGAAGTGGTGGCACATGATGAATTATTACAAGGAAAACAGGGATATCTTAACCCTACTTTCTTCCTGATCCGGGCCGCGATATTTTTGGGCGGATGGATTTTCTATCGCGAATATTCAAGGAAATTATCTCTAGCCCAGGATGAAGCTAATGACAATACCAATTTTGTCAAAAACTTTAAGTGGTCTGCGGCTTTCCTGGTATTTTACCTGGTTACTGAATCTATAATGTCCTGGGATTGGATCATGAGTGTTGATCCACACTGGTTCAGTACACTTTTCGGATGGTACGTGTTTGCAAGTATGTTTGTTTCCGGGATTACAGTTATCGCGATGGTAGTGATCTACCTGAAGTCGCGTGGCTACCTTCCCGATGTCAATGACAGCCACTTGCATGACCTTGCAAAATTCATGTTCGGGATCAGTATTTTCTGGACCTACCTTTGGTTTGCACAATTCATGTTGATCTGGTACGCGGATATACCGGAAGAGGTGACCTATTTCGTTACCAGGATCGATGATTATAAATTGCCCTTCTTCGGGATGATCGTAATGAACTTTATATTCCCGATACTGGTGCTGATGAACAGCGATTACAAGCGAGTAAACTGGTTCGTGGTAATGGCAGGTATCATTATCCTGGCAGGGCACTACCTGGATGTATTCAATATGATCATGCCGGCTACCGTAGGTGACCAGTGGTATATTGGAATCCCGGAAATTAGTTCAATATTGTTTTTTATGGGATTGTTTACCTTCTGGATTTTCAGGGCCATGGCCACTGTGCCATTGCAGCCTAAACGGAATCCGTTTATCGAAGAGAGTAGGCATTTTCACTATTAATAAAGTTTAATATCAGTTCATAGGATGACTATAGTATTGACCATTGCGGTATTAGTTTTAGTGGCAATTGCAATCTGGCAAATGACCAAGATATTCGAATTGTCACAGATCAAGGCCGATAATTCACAGGTTGCCAACGATAAGGACAATAAGTACAACGGCTACCTGCTGTTTGCCTTCCTGATCTTCATCTACGGGATCACTATTTTCAGTTTTGCGAAATACGGCAAATTTCTTTTGCCGGAAGCTGCCTCGGAGCATGGTGGTGAGTACGATTCATTGATGTATATATCTTTTATAATCATCTTCATCGTACAGACCATAACACAGGCACTTTTGCATTACTTCGGGTACAAATACCGTGGTGAAAAAGGAAAGAAAGCTTTGTTCTATGCCGATAACGACAAATTAGAATTTATCTGGACCATTATCCCGGTTGTAGTACTGGCCGGATTAATCCTCTGGGGATTATACACCTGGACCAATATCATGGATGTGAATGATGAGGACGATCCACTGATCGTGGAGCTTTACGCACAGCAGTTTAACTGGACTGCCCGTTACGGGGGTGAAGATAATGAGCTGGGTATGGCTAACGTACGAATGATCGATATCGATAAGGCTAATGTCTTGGGATTAGACGAATCCGATCCATATGCCAGTGATGACATTATCACCAAGGAACTACACCTGCCCGTTGGAAGGAAAGTGAATTTCAGGTTCCGCTCCCAGGATGTATTACATTCGGCTTATATGCCCCATTTCAGGGCGCAGATGAACTGTGTGCCGGGGATGATCAC
>JABDLH010000152.1 GCA_013003145.1 Flavobacteriaceae bacterium
CCATAAGATAGCAATACCCGGTACAAAGGCCAGTTGACAACGTTCACCCCTTTGGTGTAACGCGAACCGATGGAAAGGTCTGCACCATTCTTACAGGATCGCAGAAGTCTTGGAAGATCTGAAGGCCGGTGAGAAAAATCCGCGTCCATTTCAAAAATGTATTGGTAAGGCCTGGCAAGTGCCCATTTAAAACCATGAATATAGGCTGTTCCAAGACCGGATTTCTCTTTACGCACCTCAAGATGTAAGGTCTCCGGGAACTGCAGCTGCATGTCCCGGACCTTTTCCGAAGTTCCGTCAGGAGAGTTATCGTCCACTATCAGCACATGGAATCCCTTATCCAGTTCAAAGACAGCGTTGATTATAGCCTCTATATTTTCAATTTCGTTATAGGTCGGGATGATCACTAAGCAGTCGGCCATGCACTCGCATAATTTGGGTAAAAATAGTACTTAAAATAGCGTCTAAGAAATACCCCGCCCATTTTATCGTTTCTTTAAACAAGCTGTTCCGATCAATAAATTGTAATTTTGACGCCAATCTGAAGTGCGGATGAAACCTAAATCACCTACCCTATTACTATGGCTGCTAGGCCTGTTGCTTGCATTGAACATGGTCCAGAGCCATTTCACTCAATTATTATTTGACGAAGCCTATTATTGGTATTACGCCCAGGATCTCGCCTGGGGGTATTTTGATCATCCTCCCATGGTGGCTTTGATGATAAAAATCAGCAGCTTCTTCTTCGATGGTGAACTTGGGGTTCGGTTTGTCAGCTGCATACTGTCTGCAGCTACTGTCTACCTGCTATGGCTGATGGTAGATGCGGTGAAAAAACAGCAGTATGTCTGGCATTTCTTTGTCCTGGTCACCTCCATGACCCTGCTGAATGCCTATGGTTTTTTCACACTACCGGATACCCCCCTACTATTTTTTACCGCCTTATTTCTATGGCTATACAAGAAATTCCTCACCAAGGAGTCCTTGCTCCTCGCCCTGGGGCTCGGGGTAGTCATGGCAGCCCTGATGTACAGCAAGTACCACGCGGTATTGGTCATTGGTTTTGTACTGCTGTCTAACCTGAAGTTGTTGAGAAGTGGCAAGGCATGGATGGCCGTGATCGTAGCCTTAGTGTGCTATAGCCCGCATTTCTTCTGGCTTTATGAGAACAACTTTGTTTCCCTCAAGTACCACCTGTTTGAAAGACCCAACCGCGCTTATGATTTTAACGACTTCACCCTGGGTTATTTTATCAACCTGGTAGCCTTATTCGGGCTAACCTTCCCATGGATTTATAGATCGCTATTCAAGTCCAGGTCTGAAAACCTGTTCCAAAAAGCCTTATTATTCCTGGTTTACGGTGTTCTGATCTTCTTTTTTATCTCCAGTTTTCAAAGGAGGGTACAGACCCAGTGGATCATAGTAATCTGCATCCCTATGGCAGTACTTGTCTATAACCACATGCTGGTCTCATCCCAGGATAGGAAATGGATCATGCGAATGGGGATAGCAAACCTGGTAATAATGTCTTTTCTCCGGGTAGGACTGGTGTATGCACCCCTGTTCCCTATAACCTTTGAAACCCACGGCAACCGGGAATGGGTGTCGGCTATCAGATCCCAGATCGGGGACACCCCGGTGATCTTCGAAAACTCTTACCGGGAGGCACCCATGTACGAATTCTACTCCGGCATCCCGTCTTTCTCCCTGAACAACATACAATACCGGCAGAACCAGTACACCATCGATGGTTCTGAAGAGCGAGTGCGGGGTAAAAAAATACTGTACATCGCCAAAACATTTAAAGAAGGGGATATAAAATACCAGACCGCTAAGGGACGTACGCTATACGGGAAATTCATGGAGGATTTCCAATCTTTCAGGAGGCTGGGCACCACGGTAAAGGATGCGGGAACTGCAGGAGACGGGCTGGCCGAATTACAGGTTTATAATCCGTATCCTCAATCCATCCCCATCGATTCTGTAAAGTTCGGGATCACCTTCCTGAACCATTATAAACAGGTTCAGAAGATATTGCCCCTGGATGTCCGACCTGTGGAAGAAGGAGAATTATTACTGAAAGGAAAGGATACTACCAGTTTTTATTTCAACATGCCGCAGTCCCCAAAAGAGGATCCGGGCTATTTTAAGATCACCATCTCCGAAAACAATTTATATTGGGCCATTAACGGGGAGAATATAAAATACGAATCATGGAACCCATAATCAGGTCAGTGGTATCAACGGACTGGATCACTGTAGTGATCTTTGCAAGCCTATTCTTTGCAGTGGTCGCAAAGCAGGTATCCTATGCCAGGTTCCTGAACTTTATCATACTGCCTTTTAACAACAAGTACATCTTTATGTACAATAAGAAAGACAGGCTGTTTAATGGATTCAATATCCTATTCGGAATTTTTCAATTACTTAATTATTCACTCTTCATTTACCTTTGCAGGCCACTTTGGCAAGACCCTGCCGAAGAAATATTCCCATTTCTCTATATCGTGATATTCGGGCTGTTGCTGACCTTCTCCCTGATCAAATTATTTTTACAACTGGCCAACGGTTTTTTCTTCAATAATACAAAACTGGTCTCCGAGCTGATCTTCAAGAAACTTTCCTATCTATTTTACAGTAGTATTATCGTATTCCTGGCCAATATCTGCCTGGTGTATATTTTTAAGGATTCCCGGCTTGTGATCTATATTACAGCATTCCTTGTTATCGCCGTGAATCTAGTAGGTTGGGTCACCATTCTTAAAAACTATCAAAAAGAAATTACCACGAAGTTTTTCTATTTTATTTTGTACCTTTGCGCACTCGAAATTGCACCAATCGTGATATTTGTGAACGCTCTAACCAAATGATGCTCATATGAAGGTAAAAACAATTTTGGTTTCTCAGCCGGAGCCTAAAATGGAGAATTCGCCTTATTTACGACTGATCGAAAAAGAAAAGGTAAAAGTAGATTTCAGGCCGTTCATCCATGTGGAAGGCGTTGATGCCAAGACGGTACGACAGCAGAAAATCGACCTTCATAATTTTTCGGCCATAATCCTGACCAGCAGGAACTCAGTCGACCACTTCTTCAGGATTGCGGAAGAAATGCGCTTCAAGGTGCCGGATACTATGAAGTATTTCTGTCAATCTGAAGCCGTTGCCTATTACCTGCAGAAATACGTGGTTTACCGTAAGCGTAAGATCTATGTAGGAAAGCGGACTTTTGCCGAACTGGTTCCTTTATTAAAGAAATACAAGGACGAATCTTACCTGCTTCCTTCTTCAGATGTCCTTAAGCCTATAGTGCCGGAAACCCTGAATGAACTTAAGTTGAACTGGAAAAGAGGGATCTTTTACAAGACTGTCATCAGCGACCTGTCTGACCTAAGGAATGTGTATTACGACATCCTTGTGTTCTTCAGTCCTTCAGGAATTGAATCCCTGTTGCAGAACTTCCCGGATTTTGAACAGAACGACACGAGGATCGCAGTCTTCGGGAACTCTACAGTACAAGCTGCCACAGGTGCAGGCCTGAGGATAGATATACAGGCACCAACCCCTGAAACTCCGTCCATGACCATGGCGTTGCAGAAGTACATCACCAGCGTAAATAAGAAATAATAAGGGTTACCCTTATCACAATAAAAAAGCCTCCCTAGGGAGGCTTTTTGCATTTTAGATATTTACTGGATTAGAACGCATAACGCTGCGGTCCACCCCTGCGAATCTCTTCACTGGCACCTGCTTCGTACTTCTTAAAGTTTTCCCTGAAGGCATTAGAAAGCTTAAAGGCGGTCTTATAATATTCCTCATCGTTATTCCAGGTAGTTCTTGGCGATAGTACTTCTGTAGGCACCCCAGGACATTGTCTTGGCTGTGCTACCCCGAATACAGAGTGGATATGGTAGGTATCATAGGTATATAATCCCAGTTCCCCACTCAGGGCCGCATGTATCATTGCCCGGGTGTATTTAAGTTTCATCCTTGTTCCCACACCGTAAGGACCCCCGGTCCAGCCTGTATTTACCAACCAGACATTTACGCCGGATTCCTGCATTTTTCTACTCAGCATCTCAGCGTATTTCGCCGGGTGTAAGGGCATAAAAGGGGCTCCGAAACAAGCGGAGAATGAAGGAACGTGTTCCACCACACCGGCTTCCGTACCGTCCACTTTAGCCGTGTAGCCGGACATGAAATGGTAAGCGGCCTGGCTTGGAGTCAGTTTAGATATCGGGGGCAGCACTCCGAAAGCATCGGCGGTTAGGAAGAAGATGTTCTTCACATTATCCCCGATAGACGGTTCCATGATGTTGTCTATATGATAAAGAGGGTAACTCACCCTGGTGTTCTGGGTAATGGATGTATCGGAAAAATCCACTTTACCATCGTCATCCATGATCACGTTCTCCAGGATTGCACCTTTTTTGATGGCTCCGTAGATTTCCGGTTCACTTTCCTC
>JABDLH010000153.1 GCA_013003145.1 Flavobacteriaceae bacterium
GATGAAAATAGGCAAGGACTCACAGTATTCCAAGATCCATACGAGGCCTGTAAAGATGCCCATGCCGTTGCAGTCCTCACCGAATGGGAGGAGTTTAAGGATTATGACTGGAATAGGATCTACGACAACATGCAGAAACCCGCATTCATCTTTGATGGGCGCGGTATATTAGATAAAAAGCTTTTAAATAACATCGGGTTCATCTATTACCGAATCGGGGAGGGCGCCCAGGATTCAATAGAAATTCAATCTGTACATTAATGCACTTTTCTAGTTGGTAGATTGTACTGTTGAGCTTTGAAAAATAAGGTAGTTTAAGCAAATTATATGAAAAGAGTTTTAATCACCGGTGCAGCCGGCTTCCTGGGGTCACATCTTTGTGATCGTTTTATCAAAGAAGGCTTTCACGTGATCGGGATGGATAACCTGATCACAGGAGACCTGAAGAATATTGAGCATCTTTTTAAGCTGCCCGAGTTCGAATTCTATCATCACGATGTGACCAAATTTGTGCATGTGGCCGGTAAGCTGGATTATATCCTGCATTTTGCCTCACCGGCAAGCCCGATAGATTATCTTAAAATTCCGATCCAGACCCTGAAGGTTGGCGCTCTTGGTACGCATAACCTGCTTGGACTAGCTAAAGAGAAAGGCGCACGTATCCTCATCGCATCTACTTCGGAGATCTACGGGGATCCCTTGGTGCATCCGCAGACCGAAGAATATTACGGGAATGTGAACACCATCGGTCCCAGGGGAGTTTATGATGAGGCTAAACGATTCCAGGAATCCATCACTATGGCCTATCATCGTTTTCATGGGCTGGATACGCGGATTGTCAGGATATTTAATACCTACGGCCCACGGATGAGGTTAAATGACGGCAGGGTGATTCCTGCATTTATGGGACAGGCCCTGCGGGGAGAAGACCTTACCGTGTTCGGTGATGGCTCCCAGACTCGTTCCTTCTGTTATGTAGATGACGAGATTGAGGGGATCTACCGTTTGCTGATGAGCGATTACACCATGCCGGTCAATATCGGGAACCCACACGAGATCACCATTAAGGATTTCGCAGAGGAAATTATTAAACTAACGGGGACAGACCAGAAGATCATCTACAAGCCATTGCCGAAAGACGATCCGATGCAACGCCAGCCCGATATCACTAAAGCCAAGAAGATCCTTGGGTGGGAACCTAAGGTGGGCAGGGAAGAAGGAATGCGCAAGACTTTCGATTATTTTAAAACGCTTTCCCAGGATGAGTTAGAGAAAACGGAGCATCGCGACTTCAGTAGCCGGAACAGGAAATAGAATTAATAATTCTCAATAAGCGTAAGCGGTCTAAAATTCGGGTGGATACACCTGTTCTTTAGACCGCTTACTGTATTTTTGCCCCAAACTTTAATCACATGAATATCCTTATCCTCGGTTCAGGAGGGCGTGAACATACGCTGGCCTGGAAACTCGATCAGAGTCCCAAATGCAGCCAACTCTTTATAGCGCCCGGAAATGCGGGCACTGCAGGAATCGGGACCAATCTCGATATATCTGTGGAAGATTTTGAAGGGATAAAGAAGGCAGTTCTGCAACACGGGGTGGAAATGGTCATCGTAGGCCCGGAAGTTCCCCTCGTTCAAGGCATTCATGATTTCTTCCTTGAAGATGAGCAGTTGAAAAATATCCCTGTTATCGGGCCACAGAAGCAGGCTGCTACACTTGAAGGCAGCAAGCAGTTTGCCAAGGAATTCATGTACCGGCATAATATCCCCACCGCGGCCTACCAAAGTTTTAAAGCGGGAGAGCTGGAGGCGGGACAAGCATTCCTGGAAACCTTAGACCCGCCCTATGTATTGAAAGCAGACGGGCTTGCGGCAGGGAAAGGTGTGCTTATCCTGGACGATCTACAGGAAGCCAAGGACGAATTAGAGGCCATGCTGGTCGATTCTAAGTTTGGCGAAGCAAGTCGCACCGTAGTGATCGAAGAGTTTCTGTCGGGGATTGAACTCAGTTGTTTTGTACTGACTGATGGGAATGACTACAAGGTGCTGCCGATGGCAAAAGACTATAAGCGTATCGGTAAAGGGGACACCGGTCTTAATACAGGCGGTATGGGAGCTGTTTCCCCGGTTCCCTTTGCCGATAAGGATTTTGAGGCAAGAATACACGCCCGCATCGTTAAGCCCACGGTAGAAGGGCTTAAAAAGGATGGGATTCCATATGTCGGCTTTATTTTTATCGGCCTGATCAAAGTAGGGGATGATCCCAAGGTAATTGAATACAACGTACGCCTTGGTGACCCGGAAACCGAAGTGGTTATTCCCAGGGTGAAGAATGACCTGGTAGAAATGTTCCAGGCGCTTGCTGAAGGACGACTTGGTTCTGTAGAGCTCGAGATCGACCCACGTGCGGCTACAACCGTAATGCTGGTTTCCGGAGGTTACCCGGGGGGGTATGAAAAGAAAAAAGTGATCTCAGGACTGGATGAGGTAAAGGATGCAATTCCGTTTCATGCAGGCACTACGACAGAGCAGGGGAAGGTAGTGACCAACGGAGGCAGGGTTCTTGCACTGACTGCCTATGGGAACAGTTTCATGGATGCCTTGAAGAGCTCGTACAAGGAAGCCGAAAAAATATCATTTGACGGAGTGTACTACCGGGATGATATTGGATTTGATCTGTAACGAAAAAACCCGCCAATCCGGCGGGTTTATATTTTATTCTTTTTTGAGACGATTACAGGTAACTGTGTGAAGTGATACTCTTGTCCTCTTCCTCCCGGTCATTGAAAATTTTCAATTGCTTCAGCCAATAGACCATGGCTACCGTTCCGATGATTACAAATATCCAATTCAGGGTATTAGCCAGCCACCAGCTGTCCATGAACCTCAAAAAATCAAAAGGCGCAAAAAGGACGTTAACGAATAAATCTTCAATGCCTTCAAAAAATGCTTTCATCTTGGTTATATTTACAGCACAAAAATATAAAAACCGGGGATGATTTCAAGTGTTTTTGGAAAAACTAAGCCGATAAACTATATCATCCTGATGGGTTTCCTCTTTTTCTTCTATTGGATAACCCACTTTTTCTTTTTTAACGCCTCTTACGAACCGGAACAACTAATTGGGCAGACCCTGGTGCTCTCGTTATTACTATTCAGTGTTTTCGTGGTCGATTTCATCGTGAAACGCAACCAGATCATGGGAAGTAATTCTTATGCGATGCTATATTACACCATGCTTTTCGTGATCTTCCCACAGGTTCTTATCGACAATAATGCCATTTTCTGTGGGTTTTTCCTGCTGCTTGCAACAAGGAGAGCGATAAGCTTGAAAACTGCTAAAGACATAAAACTGAAAATTTACGATGCATCCCTTTGGATAGCCCTGGCCAGCCTGTTTTACCAATGGGCTTTGTTGTACATATTAGTGCTGTATGTCGCCATTTATTTCTACGATCCCAAGAACATCAGGAACTGGTTGCTTCCCATGGCGGGAGCGGTAACGGTCGCTTTGATCAGCTGGAGTTTCCTGATCCTCTTGGGCAGGGAATCGTTTTTTGGCGAACATTTTCGTTTTATCTGGAATTTTGACTTGCAGTTCTACGCCTCCTGGCAAAATAGTACTAAGCTTATCGCGTACATTGTCCTGATTGTGTTTACCGGGTTTCTAGCATTCCTGAAACTTGGGCAGTTGGGAATGGGCCGAATTATAACCTTGCGTTTGGTGGTGATCTCCGTGGCTGTTGGCCTGGTCATTACTTTACTGGAGACCGGACCGGGGCGCTATCCCGTTCTGATCACATTTTTTCCGGCCGCTACTCTCCTGGCGAAGTATGTAGAGATCATCAGGAGACACAAGATCAAGGAAATTACCCTGGTTCTTTCTGTACTGATCCCCTTCACGGTGCTGCTGCTTGAAACAGTTCTGAAATAAAAAGTATCTTTGCGGCAAAAGGATAAACAGATGCAGTTCAGCCAAATCGCAAATCGCATATTTGAAGAAAGTATAAAGAAATACCATGTAATAGACCGGGTAGACCAGGAACTTAATAACCCTTATCCTGCAGGAGATATAGAACACCTGCTCTATAGGAAAAACTGGATCGATACCGTGCAATGGCATTTTGAAGACCTTATCCGGGACCCGGAAATCGACCCCGTAGCTGCACTGGAATTGAAAAGGAAGATCGATGCCAGTAACCAGGAAAGAACAGACCTTGTAGAGTATATCGATTCCTTTTTCCTACAAAAATACCAATCGGTAGAAATTAAAGATGGCGCGACCATCAATACTGAAAGTCCCGCATGGGCCATAGACCGCTTGTCTATCCTGGCTCTCAAGATCTACCACATGAAAGAAGAGGCCGAGCGTTCTGATGCTACGGAAAGTCATCGTAAAGCCTGCGAGGGGAAACTTCACATTCTATTGGAACAGCAAAAGGATCTTTCAACCGCCATTGACCAGCTTCTCAACGATATAGAGAATGGAGATAAGTACATGAAAGTCTATAAGCAGATGAAGATGTACAATGACGATGAGCTTAATCCCGTGCTTCGTGGGCAAAAATAAGGAGAAGCCCGTAGTCGTCCTGCGTTTATCTTCCATGGGTGATGTTGCGATGACCATCCCTGTAATACTCGCATTCAGGAAAAAATACCCCGATATCCCACTCACGTTTGTGACCCGGCCGTTTTTCGGAAAGATCATACGGCAGGTCCCCGGGGTGCATGTTTTTGTCGCAGACCTGCAGGGAAGGCATAAAGGTGTTCTTGGCATATGGAGATTGGCCCGCGATATTGCCGGTCTGCATCCCATGGCTGTGGCAGACCTTCACGGCGTTCTTCGCACTCACCTCCTGCGACTTTTCACCCTTTTTAATACCTTCCCATTTCGCCAGATCGATAAAGGCAGGTCAGGAAAGAAAGCGATAACTGCTACAGTTAAAAAGGATTTTTCACCATTAAAAACTACTTTCGAAAGATATTCAGAGGTATTTGAGAAGCTGGGATTTCCCCTTGAGCTCAGAAATACCGATGTATTAAAGCGGCAGCCATTGCCCGCTGGGCTCAATGACCTGGTGGGGACAGATAAGAGAAAATGGATTGGTGTTGCACCCTTTGCTGCATATCCCGGGAAACAATACCCGCTGGAAAAAATGGAAGAAGTGGTGGCGCAACTTACAAAGGGGGAGAAGTATAGTATTTTCCTCTTTGGTGGAGGAGAACAGGAACGCCAATTACTGAGTCAGTGGGAAATGAAATATGAACACTGTATCAACCTGGTGGGCAGGGGGACATTTGAAGAAGAACTGGCATTGATTTCCAGCTTAGATATGATGCTGGCCATGGATAGTGGGAACGCCCATCTCGCAGCGATGTACGGAATTCCTACTTTAACCTTATGGGGCGTTACACATCCCTATACCGGTTTCTACCCGTTTGGGCAGGATGCAGCGTATAGTTTACTGGCAGACCGGTCTAAATATCCAGGGATTCCAACTTCGGTATACGGGAACAAAGTTCCTGAGGGTTATGAAAAAGCCATGAATACTATAAGTCCTGCAGCTGTATTGAAAAAGATCGAGGAGATCACGGCCGGATAATCAGGCCATCTCTTTTTGTGCCAACATCTTAAAATACTGCCGTAATTGTTGTATGTACTGGTATCGTAAAGTCCTGGAATTTCCTTCTACCATCAGGGTCCTTATTCCTATATAGGACGCTATCAGGTAAGAAGCAACTCCTTCGCTATCTATGTGACGGGCCACATAGCCGTCAGATTTACCCTTTTGCAGCAAAGATACCAGGTTCACTTCCCATATTTGGTAAATGTCCTTCAGGTACTTCATTATTACCGGGTTCTTCCCATTGAATTCCGTCATGAAATTAGACAGCATAAAACCGTGATCCAGGGTGTTATGTTCTGCTGTGGCCAGGGAATTTTCAAAAGTATTCAGAATATTGTTCAATGGATCTTCCTGCCCTTCAATGGGCTCTATCATATGACTGTAGAACTTCTGCACCACCAGGTTCTGTACAATACTGATAAAGAAATCTTCCTTGGAGTCAAAGTGGTAGTAAAATGCACCCTTAGACAGGCCAAGTGCTTTAAGGATATCATCAATACTGGTATTGTAGTACCCGTTCTGGTAGAATAATTCAAGCCCTGTTACCTGCATTCTGTGCATGGTGGCCATGCGTTTAAGTGTCTTGTCCATGAGATTTGGGATTTGGGTTCAAAACAGACTGTTGAGTCTCTTACAAAGAACTCCCGATCCTTTGATGACAGGAAGATTTTAGGACGTAGAGAAGAAAAAATTCGTTCAATGGCAGGAAATCCGATCAAATGCCGGTAGAAGGCCCGGGCCTACCGACCACTTGGTCGGAAATAAAGTCCGACCAAGTGCATTTCATTAAGCTACAGTACCCTGGCAGCTGCTGCCTGCACCTGCTGTACAACCATAACAGTGCTGTGAAATCAGAATATTCCTGTCGTTTAGCAGATCTTCGTTATAATCGGAGATGTGTTTTACCTTGCTGTCTACCTTCAGGCCAAGCATCTGGTTAAAATCACAGTCATATAACCAACCGTCCCAGCTGATGGAAATGGTGTTGGTGCACATAACGTTCTCTACCGCGGCCGGGTTATACGCCTCTACAAGGGAGTACATATAATCTTCGTAATTCTCAGATGCTAAAAGGTAATCCAGGAATCGCGCGATGGGAAGGTTGGTAATGGTGAATAGATTATGGAATTGGATGCCGAAATCTTCGTCAAGTGCCTTCTTAAAATCGTTTTCCATAGCAAGCTGGTCCCCGGGTAAAAAAGCTCCCGAAGGATTGTAAACCAAGTCTAATCTCAAATCGCTTCCCGGCATACCATAGCCTACGGCGTTGAGGTCTTTCAATGCCTGTATAGATTTATCAAACACCCCGTCGCCGCGTTGTTTGTCCGTTTTACCGCGAGTGTAATGAGGCATGGAAGACACTACATGAACATTATACTTCTTAAAAAACTCAGGTAAGTCGTAGTATTTCTTGTTCGCCCTTATTATGGTGAGATTAGACCGAACAATAAAGTCCTGTATACCTGCTTTTGAAGCTTCTTGGACGAACCATCGAAAATCTGGATTCATCTCAGGGGCTCCCCCGGTAAGATCCAGGGTGTGTGCTCCCGTATTCCGGATCACCTCCAGGCATTGCGCCATGGTCTCACGGGTCATGATCTCTTTCCGATCGGGACCTGCGTCTACATGGCAGTGTTCACATACCTGGTTACACATATAGCCTACGTTGATCTGCAGGATCTCCAGTTTCTTTGGCCGGAGAGGAAAGTGACCTGTTTTTGCGATTTTATCTTTAAAAAGAGGGAGTTCCCCATCTTCAAAAATACCCCCGTTAAGGATGTCTAGTTGCCTGTCTGTGGCAGCCAGTTCATCATGCCTGGCTTTCAGTGACTTTGTGGCCATAAAAATATTTTTTGCACCGGTGTAATACCGGTATAAGCTACATTGATAATTTGTTGTATTTGTTCATCATCTGAACACCGTGGACCAGCGTTGCTCCACTCTCTATGGCGGCCCCTGCATGTACAGCCTCCATCATTTCTTCCTTGGTAATCCCGCGTTGCAAGCCATCTTTGGTATAAGCGTCGATACAATAAGGGCATTTTACCACGTGGGCGACTGCCAGGGCTATCAAAGATTTCTCCCGGGCAGAAAGGGCGCCTTCCTCGAATACTTTGCCGTAATAATCAAAGAATTTTGTACCAAGTTCTTCGCTCCACTCGGTGATCTTCCCGAATTTTCTGAGATCTGCAGGATCGTAATATGAATCAGCCATAATATATCTGGTATTGTAATAGCGTTAGTGTAATACTAATTATAGTGGTATGCGTGTAAACTTACGATAAAAACCATCAATGGGTTTGGTCGTAAGCAGGCTAAACTAATTACGGATTTGCACGACTTTAACATTATAACTGGTGTTTTGTGGCACTCTCTATTTTTACAGATCTCAATAGGGGACACTTCGGGCAGGATAGCGCACACTTTGGTACATTGTTTGTATTACTATCGTACTTCTTCAAATCTGTGCTATGAAAAAGATATTTTACTTGCTGGCTGCCTGCTGTATCCTGTACAGTGGGTATCTTTTCTACACCCTGGCCTGCTTGCTTTAAATACTTAAACCGTCTACACTGCCCGGGAATGATTTATATCATGGATAAGCCCATCGGTAACCGTTCAATTTTTTGTAAATTCAGAGTAGTACTTTACCTAATTCACGAAAGGTGCAAATAGACAGGGAAACTGATTATTTGCGATAAAACCCTCTGTAATTAAGGCAAGATAGTTGGTTTAGAAGATGGAAATTAGAGGGTGCTAATTGATACTTTCATGGCGCATAAGGATTATTATCAGGAACTTGGATTGAGTAAGTCGGCCACCGATAAAGAAATTAAAAAGGCCTACCGAAAACTAGCGACGGAATTTCATCCGGATAAAACCAAAGGGGACAAGGATAAAGAAGAACGGTTCAAAGCGATCTCAGAAGCTTATGGCGTTCTTGGAAATGCGGAAAAGCGCAGGCAATACGATACCCTTGGTTCTGACTGGGAACAATTTCAACAATCGGGAAGTTCATACGATGAGTTTATGAAGATGCGTGAACAACGCAGGCAATATCAACAACAATACAGCGGGCAGTATGCCCAGGGAGATCCTTTTGGAGGCGCTTCTTCCGGGGGTGATTTCTCTGATATATTCGAAAATTTTTTCGGCGGCGGAAGTACAGGTCGGGGCAGGAGATATGGAAGGCCGGCTGCGGATGTTTCAGGTAACGTCAGGATCAGCTTGCACGAGGCCTATAACGGCACCCAGAGAATGCTGGAGGTTGAAGGGAAATCCATCAAGTTAAAGATCAAGCCCGGCGCCTATTCAGGGCTGCAGTTACGGGCAAAGGGAAAAGGACAGAAAGGAACCCAAGGGCAGGCCGGTGATCTGTATGTTAACATAGAGGTGGAGAAGCACCCGGTATACGAAAGACAGGGAGATGACCTCTACATGAATATAGAAGTAGATCTTTTTAAAGCGCTGCTGGGAGGGAAACAGGAAATACCCACCCTGAGCGGAAAAGTAGAAATGAAGTTAAAGGCAGGCACACAGAACGGGCAGACTTTGAGACTTAGGGGTAAAGGGATGCCGGTTTATGGAAAAGCAGGGCAATATGGGGACCTTTTTGTTACCTTATCGGTAAAATTACCAAAGAACCTGACCGAAGAGCAAAAGGCCATCCTGCAAAAACTGAAAAATACGTTTGACTAGAAATTAGAATTGATGAAAGGAAATTTCAATGAATTGGTGAATTCAGCACAGCCGGTGCTGGTCGATTTTTACGCAGACTGGTGCGGTCCGTGTAAAGCCCTTGCCCCCATTTTAAAAGATGTGGCAAAAGAAGTTGATGGCAAAGCCAGGATACTCAAAATTGATGTGGATAAGAACCAACAATTAGCGGCCCGGTACCAGGTAAGGGGGGTCCCAACCATGATACTTTTTAAAAACGGGGAAATCGTATGGAGAACCTCCGGGGTTATGGATAAGAACGCTATAGTGGGAGAAATTAATAAAGCCATGTAATAATGAAGATCATCACTCAATACGACCTTAGGAGAATGGCCATCCTCGAT
This sequence comes from Flavobacteriaceae bacterium, assembly GCA_013003145.1. Taxonomy (GTDB): domain Bacteria; phylum Bacteroidota; class Bacteroidia; order Flavobacteriales; family Flavobacteriaceae; genus Zeaxanthinibacter. The sequence goes on from JABDLH010000153.1 coordinate 9,691, forward strand.
GCTTTTGAAGAGGCCTTGGATTACAGTGGACTTAGGTATAGCACCAACCAGTTGTTGCGCTATGGTTTTGAGGATGAAGCCGAGATTAACCTGGCCCTTCGGCGAGCGCTGACGGTCTGTAAAAGCCTCGGGATAGACAGTAAGAAACATTTTCGCTATTACTATAAGGTTGATCTGTTTGAACATCAGACAAGCCGCGAATGGAAAGTTTCTAAACTGGGGTTCTACCTTATTCTGTCCAATGGTGCTCCTGACAACCCCTTCGTCGGGGCCTTCCAAATGGAAATGCTTCGTGATATTCTAGATCGAATGGAATAATGGGAGAGGGACAAGAAAACTTGACGCTGGAGAACTTAAGAGGAAAAAGAGTAGGACTGGTGTTATCCGGTGGAGGAGTAAGGGGGCTGGCCCACGTAGGCTTATTAAGAGCCCTGGATGAATACGGGATAGAGATCGACATGATTTCCGGCACCAGCGCAGGAGCCCTTGTCGGGGCCTTGTACGCTGCGGGTAAAGATAATGATACCATTCGGAATTTTTTTAAGAGCACATCTCTTTTCAGCTATCATTACCTCACTATACAGAAGCCCGGACTCCTAGATACCGAACGGTATTATAAAGTTTTCCGTACCTTTTTCCCACAGGATACTTTTGAATCACTCCACAAGCAGCTGTTTGTCACTACCACGAATTTACAACTGGGAACTGCCGAGGTCTTCTCTAGCGGACCCCTGATCCGGGCATTGCTGGCCTCGGCTGCCTTACCCCCGGTATTCAGCCCTGTACAGATCGGGGAATATTTGTATGCGGATGGAGGGATCATGAATAATTTCCCTTTAGAACCTTTATCGTCCTGTGATTACCTTATTGGCAGTAATGTGGCTAAGATCCGGAAACTGGAAAAAAAGGATATCAGTTCTTCTTTCCAGCTGGCTAACAGGACTTCGGCCTTGATGATCTATGCGATCAATCATCAGAAAATGAAAAACTGCGACCTTCTATTTGAGCCACCGAATCTGGATAGGATCGGGGTTCTGGATAAAAAAGGATTAGAGCTGGCCTTTAGTATAGGCTATGAGCACGCTTTGTCTATCCTCGGTAAGAATGTTAGCCTGGCTTCAGGGGATCATTGAATTGAGCAAGAAACTTCCAACGATCCAAAGTAACATTGATATAACCCCGCCCAGTATCAGGAAGTGCCTGAAATTGTAATGACCCATACTGTATATCAGGGCATTTGTCTGGTATCCTACCGGTGTAAAGAAACTGAAATTAGCGGCAAACATTACCGTGAGCACGTAAGGTTTTACGGGCAGATCCATTCCGGTTGCGAGGGAAATGGCTATTGGGGTCATGATAATGGCGGTTGCATTATTAGAGACTACACCGCTGATAAGCATGGTCACCAGGAACAGCAGTCCGATGGAAATCAATGAATCCTGCCCGTGCATCAGCCCAAGTAATTTCAGGGTAAGCCAGTCGTCAGCACCGGTATTGTGCATAGCTACACCCAGCGGGATCATTCCTGCCAGCAAAAAAATCACGGACCAGTTGATCTTCTTGTAAACATTCTCCAGGGTGATACAATTGGTCAGCAATAATGCAAGGCAGCCCGTGATCGCACTGCTCAGGATATTCAGCACCCCACTTGCCGCCAATAGGACCACCCCTCCCAGGATAGCCATGCTCAGCCAACGTTTATAACCGGAATGAGTGGGGGTCTCATACTGCTGCAGGATAGCGATGTTGTCATATACCTCCAGGTCGCTGATCTTTTCTTTTTCAATTTCCACCAGGATGCGATCACCCACCCGCAGATAAGTGGGATTAATATTATACGGCAACAGCCTGTCTGTCCGGAAAACCCTGCGCTGCCTTCGTTTTATAGCGATAGGCGTAGCTATGTTTGCCAGGATGGTGCGAACCTCTTTCAATGTTTTTTCCAGGAAACGTGCACCGGGGAGCATCATGATCTCTACCAATAGTATCTCCCCGGGATCCACCGTGGTTTTGTTTTCATCCGCCTTCCCAACCTGTTTTATCTTGGTCGTAGTGCCCTCCATAACCACTTCTTCTTCAGGGGCGATTAAAAAATCTTTGCTGTTCTTCAGCCGCATAAGGTTGTCCAGGTCACAGGAAAGCTTAATTCTGTCTCCCGCCTGTAATTTGATGCTTCCCGCCAGGATATTCTTATCCCGTCCTTTCCTGCTTAATTTAAGTAGTGTAAGGTGATCTTCGTCC
>JABDLH010000155.1 GCA_013003145.1 Flavobacteriaceae bacterium
ACCCCGGTATACTTGAATGGTAGTATCCCTGAAGCAATGGCCCTGGTTAAGGACCTGCGTGAGAATTACGGGATATTCTGTTCTATCGTAGTTTACCCTGTGATCCCAAAAGGGCTGATCTTACTCAGAATGATCCCTACGGCATCACACACTATGGAAGATATTGAAGAGACCCTTGAAGCCTTCTCAGCAATTCGCGACAGGTTGGAAAATGGTACTTACAAGCGTCTTTCTGCTGCTGTAGCGGCAGCTATGGGAGAATAAGATTCTTATTTATTGCCAAAATATAAAAAGGGACCCTGTTATGGGTCCCTTTCTTTTTTATCAAAGCGATTTCTTATATGTTCGTCTTCGTTTATAGATTTCCGGGTCAAAGTGCTTCCACATCTGCCGGATGGCGACATTCTCTTCCAGTTCAGGCGTCCTGATGCAGTTAACGATACCTTTCTCGTTAAAGGTCTTATGGTATTCATTGAAGATCACGGAGGTAACTCCTTTGTTCTGGTATTCCGGGTGGATCCCGATGAGATAAAAGATCACATCCTTGCTGTGTTTCTTAGCCTGCAGCAGGTGGTAAAATCCAAAAGGGAAGAGCTTTCCGTTCGCTTTCTGCATCGCTTTGGAATAGGAGGGCATCACGATAGCAAAGGCTACGATATCATCATTGCTGTCCAGTACGAACTTGATGTATTCAGGGTTGATAAATCCCAGGAATTTTTTCTTAAAATAGGCTTTCTGTACCTCCGTAATCGGAACAAAGGAAGAGAGTTTACTGTAGGTTTCGTTGAAGAGGTCAAACATTTTATCCGCATACGGCATGATCTCGCTGGTTTTGCTGAAATTCATAGCCCTGAGGCTGTATCGCTGCTTGATCAGCTCATTGAGCTTTACAAACAATTTAGGATCTGCATTTCTGGCAGGGAAGCGGTTCTCCATATATTCCTTTTCCTTGACCATATCCCAGCGTTCATAGTGTTTTTGGTAGTAGTCATAGTTATACCAGGTGATCATGGTTCCTATACTGTCAAAACCTTCAGTAAGTACCCCTACCTTATCCAGGTTAGAGAACCCCACCGGGCCTTCCATGAATTCCAATTGGTGAGCCTTCCCTATATCGGCAACCTGTTGTAAAAGTGCTTCGGAAACGGCATAATCATCAATGAAGTCGAACCAACCAAAACGCATTTTTTTGATATTCTGATCTTTCACCTCGATCCAGTTGACAATTGCCGCGATTCGCCCTGCGATCTTACCGTTCTTATAGGCCAGGAAATAGCGGGCATCGGCATTTTTAAAGACAGGGTTTTCATCCTTGTCAAAGGAAGATAGCTCTTCCGAGATAAGTGGTGGGACCCAATAAGGAGAGTCTTTGTACAAGGTGAAAGGGAATTTAACGAACTTCTTCAGTCCCGCCTTGTCGGTCACTTCTTCAATACTTACCATAGCTCTGTTTTGTACGGTCAATATTAGGAATAATTGCCATTAGATTAAAGCTGTGACAGCAAATTATTCAGTGTAGCTGCTGATGAGATCAGAAATCAATCTCGTCTTTCTTTGCTTTCTTCTGTTTCTTTTTAAGTTGCCTTAACTGTTTTTTTGTCGGTCCAAGATCAATATCTTCAGCTCCGCTGCCTTTTTTACCTTTTTTCCTTCCTTTGCCCTTCATAGCATTTCGTTTGATCAATCCACCGTTCTGCCCAGCATCCTGGTCTTCTATAGCTTTCACTTCGTCCTTATGACCGTCTATTCGATAAGACATTCCCAGTCCTCCGAAGATCCGGCTCGGGGTGTTTTTGAAACTGGCACCCAGGTACAGGTCTGCCTGGAAATTCTCCGAAAATAAATGAGCGACACCCCCACGCAGCAATTGATCCGCATAGCGATCACTCTTAATACCCTGGTTCTCTATGAACACGCTCCATCTCGGGTTTGCGAGGGCATGTGATAAAGAGACAGTATAGGAGAGTTCCGGGTCATCGGTACTGATCCTGTCATATGCAATGTTGGTGATAAGGACCAATCTTGAATTCACCTTACTCTGTGTAGCCACCATGGCCCTGTAAGATAATTCCGGGTCACCGGCATAGAAGGGATTGTCCCCGAAGAGGTAATTGACCCCACCATATACGGAAATGGCCGGGATCAGGTTCTTGAGCTGGAAGACATTATTAGCACGCCAGCTGTAAAGGTTTGGTTTATTCTTGTCCGGGTCTTTAAAAGGGTCGAACAACAGGTATTTAAACCCCAGCCGGTTCCGGAGGAAATCGGTTCTGCTGTCTTCAGTATTGAAGGGGAGAAAGATCCTGTCTTGTTTTACAAATGTGCCCTCGTATATCAGTTCCAGGTTTTCAAACAAGAAACCATAGCGCAGGGCGAGGTCGGCACCCAGTATATCAGATTCGGTTTGTAGCAGGCTGTGATCCTGCTGCTCATATAACAACCCCAGTTCTGCCTGGATAACTCCTTTTCCCACGGCGTAAGCACTTACGGAAAGCCCGGGTCGATTAGAATTGATCACTTCGGTATACTGTGCCGATATAAGAAACGGAAAGGCGAAGAGCGCAAGGATAAGTATGTTTTGGGCCGATTTTATCATTAAAATAGGGGTCTTGGCGGACTGTTTTGACATTATTTTATAACTTTTCTTCCCTATTTACAACGCTCAAATTGTACTTTTGTTACGTTAGAAAGTACGATATGGGTTTTATTAAGTTTATATTCATCATGGTACTGGGTTATTACCTGTTAAAGCTGATCGCCAGGCTCGTGGCGCCCAGCCTTTTCAAGTATGCAGCCAGGAAAACCGAAGAACACTTCCGGGATCAATTCGGGCAGCACGGGAACCAGGGAAAAGATGCACAGAATATCGGTGAGGTCACTGTAGATGCCAAGGGCAAGAAGAAGGATCGCGGGAAAGAAGAGATCGGTGAGTACATCGAGTTCGAGGAAATAGAATAAAGCCCAGTCGCAACCAAACCAACCTATGAAAAACCGCATACATCCTGTATTTAACCATTTCTTTGCCTTAGTTTTATTTGTCGTTGCCGCACTGGCTTATTTTTACCCTGTGTTACAGGGCAAGGTAATACAGCAGTCCGATATTATCCAATATACCGGTATGGCTAAGGAACAGAACGATTTCCGGGACAAGACCGATGCTGAACCTTACTGGACCAACAGTGCCTTTGGGGGAATGCCCACTTACCAACTGGGAGCTTACTACCCACACGATTATGTAAAGAAAGTAGACCGGGTGCTCAGGTTCTTACCCAGGCCGGCTGATTACTTATTCCTTTATTTTTTAGGTTTTTATATCCTCCTATGTTGCCTTAAAGTAGATTACGGGGCTGCATTACTTGGGGCCATGGCCTTTGGATTCTCTACTTACCTCATTATTATCCTGGGGGTAGGGCATAACGCAAAAGCGCATGCTATTGCCTACCTGCCCATGGTACTTGGAGGTATTATCCTGACCTTTCGAAAAAAATATATCTGGGGGTTCTTGTTGACGGCTGTAGCCATGTCGCTTGAGATCGGTGCCAACCATTACCAGATGACGTATTACTTTATGCTGCTGGTGCTTATCCTGGGGCTGACTTACCTGGTGTATGCGGCGCGTAACGGGCAAATAAAACATTTCTTTCTCTCAGTAGGATTATTGTTCATTGCGGTGATTTTAAGTATACTGGCGAATGCGACCTCCATTATGGCTACGAAAGAGTACGCGGACTGGAGTACCCGTGGACAATCCGAGCTGACCCTAGACCCGGAAGGCAACGCTCTAAAGAATTCGGACGGCCTGAGCCGGGAATATATTACCCAGTACAGTTATGGGATCACGGAATCCCTGAACCTCTTTATCCCCAGGCTTTTTGGTGGATCGAACAGTGAAAACCTGGGGACAGATTCAAAAACATTTGAATACCTCACCGAACAAGGACTTCCCAGGGCACGAGCGCTTGAATTTACCACCGGGCTTCCCCTTTACTGGGGCATGCAACCCGGTGTGGCGGCTCCGGCTTACATAGGTGCCATCGTTATTTTATTATTCCTGATGGGCTTATTCCTGGTCCGGGAGAAGCACAAATGGTGGTTGCTGGCCGGTTCGATTATGGCCTTATTC
>JABDLH010000171.1 GCA_013003145.1 Flavobacteriaceae bacterium
TCTTGTATCTTGGCATTCCAACGCTGTCGGATATAAAGATCGTTGGTATTGGTACCGTAGATCATACTGGACAGCAGTCTTGAGGAATTTACAGAACCTCCGCCGTTATAGCGGAAATCAATGACCAGTTCTGTAGCTCCGTCGGACTTCAGTTGTCCAAAGGCTTCGTTCAGCTGCTCGTCAAATTCATTGGTGAAGCCGTTGTACATCAGGTAGCCGATCTTGGTGCCGCTCACATCAAAGGTCTTGGTGAGGAATACCGGGTTTTCCTGGAAGCCTTCTTCTTTGGTCAGAGTAACCTCTTCTCCGTTCGGACTCACCTGCCCATTGGCAATTGTAGCCATGTTCAGGGTATACGTAGCCGCTTCTCCAAAAAGAAGGTCGACGTAATTTGAGATGTTCAAGGTGGTACCGTTTACCCCTGTGAATATATCGCCTCTCTGTATTTCCTTGGAAGCCGCATCAGAGCCTGGCAAAACGTACCAAACGTACCCAAAAATATCATCACTGCCAGAAAACCTGACCAGGCCAAACTCAAGCCCGTTATTCCTGGAAATACCCGATAAGTTCTGAGTCAATTCTTTGTAGTCAGAACTGTAGAAACTGAAACGGTCTTCTGAGAATCGCAATACATCATCAAAGAAATCTCCCGGCACTGGGTTCGCTTCAAGGAATTCCGTGTACTCAGCATCGGTGGCAAAAGCGCCATCAGCCAGGATATCCACTTCGCCCTGCCAGAAGTACCAGAGGTTCATGGCCTTGTACATAAAATCCTGTACATCCAGGTTAGCCGCATCCGGGTCCGGGCCGCCAGGTTTATCAACACCGTTGTCATCTTTGCTGCACCCCGTGAGGAGCAACCCGAATCCCAATAGGAACCCGGCTAAATAGTTCATCTTTTTCACAATTGTTTTTTTTGGGGGAACCGTAGTTCTTGCCATAGATTTAAGATCTTAAAGGGTTAAAAAGGGGCATTTTCCCGGTTCCGGATTTTTTTTTGCAATTTAATTCAATTATCGTTCCAAAATGAGGAAAGTAATATTCTGGCCTACTATAATTACGAATTAAATTGATTAAAAGTTTCCCAATTTACTCACATCCGGTATAAAAAAAAATATTTTGTAACAAAATTCGTCCATCTTCGTCATGCTAGTGTAAAACCACATGAAGATGGTTACGATAGTGAATCAACCTGAAATGAACCAATCAGAATTCCTTCAAACGGTTATGCCTGTCAAAGACAAGCTCTACCGATTAGCCAAACGGCTGCTGGTGTCCAAGGAAGAAGCCGAGGATGCCACCCAGGAGGTGCTGATGAAATTATGGGCCGGTAAAAAGAATATGGCCAATTACCGGAGTGTAGAGGCCTTTGCTATGACCATGACTAAGAATTTCTGCCTGGACCGGCTGAAATCTAAGTCGGCCGGCAACCTGAAACTGGTGCATACCAATTATACGGACTCGTCCTCATCCCTGCAGCAGCAGGTTGAAGCCAGGGACAGTGTAGGATGGGTAAGCCGCATCATGGAAGAATTGCCGGAACAGCAGAAACTGGTATTACAGTTAAGAGATGTAGAGGAATACGACTATGATGAGATCGGTGAAATGCTGGATATGAATCCAACTGCCGTAAGAGTGGCCCTGTCACGGGCGCGGAAAGCCGTAAGAAAGAAATTATTAGAAAAACACAGCTATGGAATCGGATAAAATAAAAAAGTTAATTAACAGCTACTTCGAGGCAGAGACCTCGGTAGCCGAAGAGAAAGAGATCCGGGAGTATTTCCGGAGCGGCGAGGTAGCCCCGGAGCTACTGAAATACGGCCCGATGTTTGATTATTTCGCCCAGGCCAAAGAAGAGACCTATACCGGAAGCATGCCCCGGAAGTCCGGGAACAGGAAAAAGATATACTCCTGGTTATCGGTCGCGGCAGTGATAGGAATCGGGCTGGGATTGTTCCTCGAGAACCGCTACAGCGCGCAGCAGGAAGAACAGGAACATGCGGAGTATGCATACCAGGAGACCCGGAAAGCACTACAGCTATTGACCAGTAACCTGGACCGGGGAACTGAAAAGGTCGCTTACCTGCACGAATTTGAAATAGCCACAGAAAAGATTTATAACAACCCTTAAAAATGCAATCATGAGAAAATTAGTATTGGTAGTAATGTTGGCCGTTGCCCCCCTGGCCATGCAAGCACAGTCTGTCTTTGACAGGTTTGAAGATATAGACGGGGTCACCTCGGTGGTCGTGAACAAGAATATGTTCAACCTGCTGGTGAAGATGGATGTGGATGTCGATGATCCTGAAGCCAAGGAATTCATGGACATCGCCAAAAGCCTGAGTGGCCTTAAAGTTTTTGTCACCCAAAGCCCGAAGGTATCTACGGAAATGCAGACCACGGTAGATAAATACCTGAAGTCTTCATCCCTGGAAGAACTGATGCGGGTAAAGGACAAAGAGGCCAACGTTAAGTTCTATATTAAACAAGGTAAGGATGAAGATCACGTCAGCGAACTGCTCATGTTCGTCACTGGGATCAACAATACGGGAGTTAAGATAGAAGATCGCGAGATCGAGACTGTATTGCTCTCCCTGACCGGGGATATTGACCTCACCAAGATCGGGGCCCTGACCAAGAAGATGGACCTGCCCCAGGAGCTTAACAAAGCTCAGAAGAGTAACAAGTAATCATAAGGCCCGTACCCCGCATCCGCGGGACGGGCTTTTACAGCTATAACCTAACCCTGATTAAGATGAAACTTATAACCGCATTCCTGGGCACAGCCCTATTATTGAGTGTACTTTCCTGTAATTCTTCCCCAAGCCTTCAGGAATATTACGTCAGCAATTCTGAAAATCCCAATTTCATTGCGTTGGACCTGCCCGCCAGCCTCTTGAATATTGAAGAGACCGAACT
>JABDLH010000177.1 GCA_013003145.1 Flavobacteriaceae bacterium
GTGTGGATGCGGGATGCCTTTTTCCACAATGGCAACCTGGCCAGTCTAGAGGATGTGCTTGACCCACAACGCATGGAACCGGATTACGTGCCAACCGGTTTTAAACCTGCAACCGTAGAAACCATGGCAGTAAAAGGACATCCTTTTGGAATGGATATAAGCGCGAAAGAGAAGGAAGCCCTGCTGGCATATTTAAAATCCCTGTAGTATGAGAAAAGTACTTATTTTACTTTGCTTATTCCTACTCTCTTATCCGTTGGCAGCGCAGGCAGATTTCCCTTTATACAATCTGCAGGGACAAGTCAACTTCACCATTAAAAACGCTGGCATTCCAGTTAATGGAACAATCAGCAATCTCCGTGGGAATCTTCAATGGAACCATAACAGACCTCATAAAACGTTAATCCGGATTACCGCTGACCCAACTACGATAAAGACCGGTATAGGTATCCGTGACAAACATTTGCAGAGAGCTGATTATTTTGATGTTACTAGTTATCCCGGGATACAGATGGAATTACTTTCACTAAAGAAAGAAAGTAAAGACACTTATACTGCTACTTTTAAACTGGATATAAAAGAAGTTACCAAGGAGATCGAGGTTCCTTTAAAAATTACCCGTGAAAATCAGCAAGAATACCTGGAGGCGGAATTTGAATTAAACAGGCTTGATTACCTGCTGGGTGATAAAAGTATAATACTATCCGACACGGTAAATATTATGGCCAGAGTATTACTGGAATAAAGTTTTCGAATTACTTATTAATGGTTTAGCCGTATATTGACTTGAGGCATAAAGGTTACCTTTACGCTTAAGTAAAGACGCATTGAATATCGCAATCAAATCCTATATAACCGACCTTTTTCAATTCCTGAAAAGTACGGACTTCTCCAAAGCCATCCTGATCGGTTTTGGCGTTACGATTCCCGTTCTTACGGGAATTTATACCGGGAGACTTGAAATTGGATTGGCGATAGCCTTTGGGGCTTTCTGGTGTTCTCCCAGTGACGTCAGTGGCAGGTTCAGAAATAAAGTGGTGGGAATATTATTGGCCACTGCCCTGATCATGATCGTCACTTTCATGGCTGGGTATTTTGTCCGTGAAACGTGGTGGTTACTCCTAGTGCTAGGCATCCTGACTTTTGGGATATCCTATATCTCGATCTACGGCTTCCGCGCATCATTGATCAGTTTCTCCGGCCTCCTGGCCCTGGTCTTAAGTTTTGCCCATGATGCTAAAGTACTCCTGAATTATGAATACACCTTGCTCGTGGGTTTAGGGGGTATTTGGTACCTCTTACTGATGAGCATCCGGGAAAAGATCAATCCTAAAGGAGCCCTGGAAGAAGCATTGAACAATACCTACGAACTTTCTGCCGACTTCCTGGATATCCGGCGCAGAATACTGACCAACCAGGGAGAACAGGATAAGCTACAACGCGAATTACTGGGATTACAGACCCAGCTGACAGAACAACATGAAACACTCAGAGAGATCCTGCTGGTAAGCCGAAAAAGCTCCGGACAGTCGCAATACCTCAATGAACGACTGCTCATTTTAGTAGCACTGGTAGACATACTGGAATCTGCTGTAGCTCATCCGGTCAATTATTCAAAAATGGAAAAACTGGCCGAACGTTATTCGGATTTTGTCGGACAATTCGGCGAACTCATTGGCGGAATGTCACGGCAGTTATACGATATTGCCCAGGCCGGCAACAGTGTAAAGAAATTACCAAGTCATTCACACCTTAACGAGCTCTCAGATAAACTGGAGCAAGAGATTGAATCCTGTCAGCCCGATTTTGAAAGCTACCTGACTTTCAAGAATCTTTTGGAGTACCTGGAAAAACAATTGGAGAAGATCAACAGGATTAAATGGATCCTGGGTAATCCCGGGAGCGATGAGATCGAAATGGTGGATAAGAAGCTTTTAAAGCAATTCAAGGTGAATAAGGAGTATGATCCCAAAGTATTGCTCAGGAATTTAAATTTCCGATCAGCCATTTTTAAGCATTCGCTGCGATTAGCGGTAACCATGATGGTGGGTTACGGTGTGGGCTGGTATTATGATTTTCAGAACCCGTATTGGATCCTGCTTACCATCATAGTTATAATGCGCCCGAATTACGGACTAACGAAAAAGCGTTTTAAGGAGCGTATCGTAGGTACCTTGATCGGCGGTGCTTTAGCTGTGGGAGTAGTTTACCTGGTAAGGGACGTCTATGTATATGCCGTGCTCGGCGTTGGCTCGCTAGTCCTTGCATTCTCCATGTTACAACGCAATTACCGCACGGCAGCTGTTTTCATTACGCTCAGTGTCATCTTTATCTACGCGATCATAAGACCTGATGTACTCACCGTGATACAATACCGACTTTTAGATACCCTGATCGGGGCTGGGCTTTCCTTAGTATCGGTGTTATTTCTTTGGCCGGCCTGGGGATTCCTGGAAATAAAGGACAGTATTCTTGGTAGTGTAAGAGCTAATAAGAAGTTCCTGGAACAGATCGCTGAATATTACCGGCAGAAGGGAGCTATTCCTCCGGAACTTCGATTATCGCGAAAAGAAGCCTTCCTGCAAAGTTCTCAATTGAATACAGCCTACCAGCAAATGGCCCAGGAACCGGAATCCAAGCAATTATATCTGGAAGAGATCTATAAACTGGTAGTGCTGAATCATTCCTTCCTGACAGCACTTGCGTCCTTAAGTACCTATTTCCAGACCCGGCCTACAACCAAGGCATCGGAATTCTTTGATAATGCTGTGGCCCATATCGATGAGAACTTAAGACTCTTAGTATGCGCCCTGGAAGACAAAGAGTTCGATTGTCCTGAACCTGACACCAAACCCAGGGATTTTGAGATCCCCGCTAAAATTGAAGCGATGACCGAGCTGGACGCCTTAGGGGGAAGTATACATCCCAGCAATGAGCAGGAGTTCCAGGAAGCTCATTTGGTGATGGAACAACTCCGTTGGTTACAAACCCTGAGCGTACAGATGATGGGTTTAACTTCTAAGATCAATTTTGAGCAGGAATTCTGATTCAATTGATCCCCTTCGGACCGAGTTTGCTTAGAAATCAGTTGCTCCCATATGAGATTTAAGTTGAGGCTAAGCTGAAAGGAATTCTAATATACCTACCACAAAGCTTAAGTAGGAATTCGGATAAGTTTTGTTGAAGGTCGGTGGGGGCTCCGCCCCGCCCCAGGCAAAAGATAATAGCTTTCACTGCATAAATCCAGCAGTGTAAATTTGTGTGTTCCAGGATACCGGTTTTGAGGTGACGAGGATATGGGGTGCTGCTTTTCCTGAAGAGGAATTAAAGATCTTATCGAAGTGAGCGCGTTACCGAAACTCAGCTCTGTTACTCTTATACTTAAATAGATTTTTCTTTCGCCGGGGGCTCCGCCCCGCCCCTCTTAGAAGATATCTCGTTCCACTGCAGGAAACCAGCATATCCTGATTTTAATTCAGGCTCCTAAGGCCTGCATTTACGGATATGTCGAACTTTATTCGCCCAACACGGCAAATGCTCCTTGTAACAAAAACTGGTCATCACTAGAAAAATCGTCGCTGTTCAGTATGGAAGTGTAGCCTTTATATTGAGCACCGGGTTTTACTTCTCGCCTCGTAAATGAGTATCCATTTTGATTTTTGTTCCCCAGCAACAATACGAAATATCTATCCTCCATATTCACTATACTTTCCGAGGGAAGTGCCATAGACCCCGAAGTATCGGTTACGATCCCGGCATTGACAAACATTCCGGTAGCGTAATGCCGGGTATCTTCCTTTTTAAAATGCCCATGAACTTTTACGGTTCTGCTTTTTTCATCAACAGAACTGCCGACCAGGTATACTTCTGCCGCTATACTGTCTGATCCAACCTCTGGCAGGATGACGAACATATCCTGTCCTTTCCTCAGTTGCAAAACATTTTTTTCAAAGACATTCAGTTCAATATGAATATGATCCGGGTTGATGATCCGCATCAGTTCATCCGCTGTTGTAACATATTTTCCTTTGTTGACCATCATTGCTGTAATACTCCCTGATATGGGTGAATAAATAGAAATAACAGGAGAAATCTCACCATTTTCTACCGCCCCGGGGTCAATATTCAGCATTTTCAATTTTTCACTTAAGGCATTATACCTGGATAAGTTCCGCTTGTATTCACTCTCTGCCTTTAAGAAATTCTTCTCCGAGGTAATCTCTTCTTCTTTCAGGGAACGCTGCCTCTCAAATTCCGATCGCAAGTAGTTCATCTGTTCCATGGCATCCAGGTACTGTTGCTGTAACTCAAGGAATTCCGGGTTTTCGAGGCTCAGTAAAAACTGTCCCTTCTTAACTTTATCGCCAACAAGTAAAGGGGTCCGTTTTACGAAACCGTCTGTAAATGAACTGATCACTGCTTTATTCTCCGGTGGAACATCGATCATCCCTGTGGCTTCCACGATAACAGGAAATTCGTGTTTCACCATAGGGCCAAGCTCCATTGCACCCTGTATGAACTGTTCCCTACTAACTTCTGTTGATACCCGGCCATCGCTATTTTCTTCAGCAGTGCTTTCAGTGTCCTTATTTTGTCCACAGGCCACCATCGAGAGAATTATCCAGCAGCTTATCAAACGTTTAATATGTATTTTCATCACGATTTAATTAAAGAATTAGGTAATTGATACGGATAACGGTTTGGTTGTATTGGTTTAGGTTATCGTAATACGAAAGCCTGATTTCATAAGCGTTCTCTAAACTCTGAATGTATTGGAAGAAGTCTATTTCTCCGTTCTTATAGCTGAGTGTGGCCGTTTTTATGATCTCCTCAGCAAGTTGGTTTCCTTCCTTTTCATAATAACTCAGGTTCTCTTTGTACTTCTGAAGTTCCGATGTTAATTCAAGATATTCTGAATGTATATGATTACCATAATCAATAGCCTCTTGTTCTGCGGCGTCACTAGCCAGCTTGGCTGCTTTTATATTCGACTTATTGCCCCAGAATAAAACAGGTATTTTGAGACCTACAAGA
>JABDLH010000180.1 GCA_013003145.1 Flavobacteriaceae bacterium
AATCGCCATGGTCGATATTCTATAAACTGTGCCAGAAATGGCTATTTTTGCATAAAATGAAGATATGCATTTTCTGCCTGAATCACTGGAATGGTACGTGGAGAATCACTCCCAGGACGAGCCTGAACTTTTACAGGAACTCACTCGTGAAACCCATCTGAAAGTAATTCAACCCCGCATGCTCACCGGTCACTACCAGGGCCGGCTGCTGAGTATGCTTTCCAAGTTACAGCGTCCGCGACATATCCTGGAAATCGGCACCTATACGGGTTATTCTGCCATCTGCCTGTCTGAAGGACTGCACCCGGAGGGTGCCCTGCACACTATAGACGTCAACGAAGAATTGCACAGCATGCAAAGGAAGTACTTTGATAAAAGTGGTTCCGGGGATCGTATAGTTCAGCATACCGGGAATGCACTTGATATCATCCCGGGGCTTCCCATCCGCTTCGACCTGGTCTATATCGATGCCGAAAAAAAAGAATACCTCTCTTATTACGAGGCGGTGATGGAAAAAGTGAACCCGGGTTGCCTGATTATTTCGGACAATGTTCTTTGGTCCGGAAAGGTGCTTGAAGAAGTAAAAGCGGGTGACAAGACCACACCGGTACTCTTAGAATACAACAAGAGGCTTAAAGAAGACCCCAGGGTAGAAACGGTCTTACTGTCTATTCGCGACGGGCTGACGCTAAGTAGGGTCCTATAAACCCGCTGTAGATATAGTAGAAGAAGAAGGCTGAGCCTATACCTACACTCATTCCCACCAAGATATCCACCGGGTAATGCACCCCTACGTAGATCCGGCTGAATGCAAAAATAAACGGCCATAAAAAGAACAGCCAGGCCCATCGGAACTTGTCTTTCAGGTATAGGAAAATAAGTGTAGTGATGGAGAAACTGGATGCAGCGTGACCCGAAAAGAAACTGTAATTCGTCGGGCTCTTCAGTATCCTGATGAGGGTATTGATCTCGGTTTCATTATTGGGCCTTAAACGGGCCACGTATTCCTTGGTCAGATCGGTCAGGAATAATACAAAGACCAACAGGCAAACCACCCAGAGCGACATAAAAAGGGCTTCCTTTTTGCGATGTTTTAAGATGATGAGAAGAAAGAAAAGAATATAGAGGGGAATCCAGGTAGTGATGTTAGTCACAAAGGACCAGAAACCGTCCAGTTGCTCAATGCCAAGGCTGTTCAGGAAGATAAAGGTTTCCCTGTCCCACTCTAGAATTTTCTTTAACATATGGAGTTTTACTTACGTTTGATGGTACCGCTGACCTCATCAACATTCTTCTTCACCTGTTCTATCTCCTTCTTGATATCGTCCGTGAAACTAGTGTCAATTCCTTGTTTCTCGGCACTCTTCTGGATCTCCTGTTTTATATCTTCAGTGGCATCCTTAAGTTGTCGCATACCTTTACCCAATCCCTTGGCAATACCCGGGATCTTGTCCGCGCCGAATACCATGACCACGATGAACATGATAAAGAAGATTTCGGCCCCGCTTATAAATAAAATTACACTGGCATACATGCCACAAATATAAGCAAGTTTGCCATCCAAAAACAAAGTCCCGCCAGTTTAAAAAACTAGCGGGACTCATTTTTTATCCGACAGGGTTCAAATTAATTATCGCCCTCTAAGTTATTCTTGAACTTGTTGAAATCAGACTCTTCTTCTTTCTTCGGCCAGCTGTTATTGGAAGTGTCAATATCAGCGGTTTCTGCCTTTGGATCAACCACTACGCCTACCAGTTCTTTCTGGGTAGCCATTACCCTGCTCACTTCCTTATCGCTCTTCCTCCAGATCTCTGCAGGGAAAGTAACGTTCTCCTTGCTGCCATCCGCATAAGTGTACTCTACGATCAGCGGCATTGGGATCCCTCCCGGCTTTTCAAAAGTAACTTCGTAGAAGAACTTAGGCTCTTTAACTGCTGCTCTTTGTTCCGGGGTCAGGTTATCCATCATAAAGGCATTCATGGTCTGTGAAGTTTCTGATGGGGTCTTCCCTTCTGCTCCTTCACTCTCCTCGGAAAGATAAACCAATGGTGGAAGGTCTGACGGGCTCATATTATTGGCCGCGATGTATTCTTCCATTTCCGGGGTAGGCTTGTCACTCACATAGTATTTCTTAACTCCTTTTACCCCTATATCCACATAGTCCGTGGTATAGAACCATGATCTCCAGAACCAATCCAGGTCTACAGCTGATGCATCTTCCATAGTGCGGAAGAAATCTTCAGGGCTGGGGTGTTTAAACATCCAACGCTGTGAATACGTCTTAAAGGCGTGATCAAACAATTCCGGTCCCATAACGGTCTCCCTTAAAATATTCAGGGCGGTAGCCGGCTTACCATAGGCATTAGGACCTAACTGGTATACATTCTCCGGGTTAGACATGATTGGTGCAAGTGTACTCTGGTCCCCGCTCATATAAGGAACGATTTTAGCAGGCGCTCCTCTCCTTGAAGGATAGCTCTCATTAGGTGCTATCACCTCCGGGTTTTCTTTCCCGAACTGCTGTTCTGCCAGGTACTGCATAAAAGTGTCCAGGCCTTCGTCCATCCAACCCCACTGCCGCTCATCAGAGTTGACGATCATGGGGAAGAAGTTATGCCCAACTTCGTGGATGATCACACTGATCATTCCAAACTTTACACGGTCAGAATAAGTACCGTCCTCGTTAGGACGACCGTAATTCCAGCAGATCATCGGGTATTCCATTCCCTGGTTCTTGGCGTGTACAGAGATCGCCTTGTGGTATGGGTAATCAAAAGTGTGCTTAGAATAGGTTTTCAAGGTGCTGGCAACGGCCTTGGTCGACTGCTCTTCCCATAGTGGGTTTCCTTCTTTAGGGTAAAGGGAAACGGCCATCACATCCTTGTTACCGATCTTCACGGCCTGCATATCCCAGATAAACTTACGGGAAGTGGCAAAACCGTAATCACGTACATTCTCTGCCCTGAATTTCCAGGTCTTTTTCTTTTCTGAAAAACTTTTCTCAGCCTGTTCTGCCTCTTCCTGGGTAACGATAAGCACAGGTTTGTCATAGGATTTCTTGGCGCGCTCGTAACGCTCCATCATGGTTTTGCTGAATACTTCCTTGCGATTCAGCAGTTCTCCCGTAGCATCCAGGATATGATCTGCAGGAACAGTGATATTCACCTCGTAGTTCCCGAATGGAAGGGCAAACTCCCCGCTTCCCCAGAACTGGTGGTTCTGCCATCCTTCTACATCATTATAAACGGCCATTCTCGGGAAGAATTGGGCGATCACATAAGAACGGTTACCGTCTTTCTCAAAATATTCATAGCCAGACCTGGCGCGGTCTACGGTATGATCAGGAATGTTATACCACCACTTGATATCAAAAGCGAATTTTTCGCCACTGGCCAAGGGGGTTGGCAGGTCTATACGCATCATGGTCCTGTTGATGGTATAGGGCAATGCTTTCCCGTCTGTATCTTTTACATGCTCAATATTAAAACCACCGTCAAATGGTTCGCTCATATATTCCTTGGTGAAGGTTGCCGGCTGGTAGGCCACGGCGATCCTGCTCGGATTGCGCAACGGAGATTTAGAATCCTTGGCACGGACATTCTGGTCTAACTGTACCCATAAGTACTCCAGTACGTCCGGGGAATTGTTATGATAAGTGATGGTTTCTTCACCATAGATCTTGGCGTTCTTATCATCCAGCTCAATGTTCATTTTGTAATCTGCCTGTTGCTGGTAATAATCAGGTCCCGGGGTTCCGGAGGCAGACCTGTAAGTGTTTGGGGTTGCAAATTCCTGGTGCATTTGTCGGAATTTGCTCTGGTTGGTGTGCCCGGGTTCTTTTGTAATAGTGGTATCGTCCTGGGCAACTACCACTGCGGCCATCATGAAGAGGATTGCCGAAAATACATGCTTGATCTTATACATTCTGGTTTTTTTTAAGGTCCCGAAAATAGTTTATTTTATAAATTCTGTTCCGAAAACGTTATAAGTTTAACATTCCTTTATTATTCTCCCGGATCAGTACAAAACTCTTCTTCTGCCCTCTTAATTTAAAATGCACAATGTTCTGTTGTTCCTCGAAGAGATCGGTCAGCAGATCGTTCTGTATCTCCAGGGTTTTCACTTTATCAAGCTCCACGTCCGGTACTTCGATATAGCAGATGACGAGATCGTCTTTGTATTCTTTCCCCAGGAATTTATAGGGCACCGGCTTTCCATCAATCCTGAAGACAATCTTGGAACGCAGGTATTTATCGATGTAGAAATCAGCCTGGGGCGATTCCTTCTTGGTCGCCAGGGCAGCTTTTATGCCGTAGCGTTCAGATAACAGTTTATCGAGGTCATCGATAAAAATGCGGCTGGTAAGCTGCAGGGCCTTTTCTTTCTCCGAGTATTCGACCATGGTCACACTGACATAGAACTTATGGGCAGTAAAGGCAAAGAGTGGTAAGAGGAATAGTAATAAAAGCTTTTTCGGGGTTTTCATTCAATTTGATTTATCAGTAATGAAGCAAAGTCTGTGCCATTAATCCAGCTGGTTGGCACTGCGGTAGGCTTTGCTTTTCCGCTCCAGGAACTCCCAGATCCGCAGCGCATCCCCGGTATTGACCATGGCGCTGAAGCCGGGATCGACTTCGCAAAAATAAAAGAAATCATCGATACGATCTGCGGGTAATTTTAATTCCTCGATATAGACCGAGTCCGGGTAGGAATAACGGACCTGCTCGGTTTGGTTGTATTTCCTGTCCCGCTTCAGAACATTTTTGAGGTACTTGGTCCTTCCCGAGATGCCATTCAGGATTGGATTTAAGGGAATGACCCCACCGCCAGTACTGGCTTCAAATAATTTTCTTTCGGCCTGTGTCCTCGGTTTGGCAAAAGCGTTGGGCAGTCCCATGGTGGATGCCACTTTGACCGGGGATGCTCCATTGGCGAGGTCCTGTGCCAGGTCGCCCGACAGGTTATAGGGACGGAGCACTACTTCATCCAGGGCATTGACAAATTCCTCCAGGGGGACCAGGAGTAAGGGAGTCATCATCATCTCCCGGGTCAGTACCAGTGATTTTCGCTGTAACTGCACCGCGGAGAAGAGCAGGGTATCCCCTGTTTTGGCCGAGACAAAAAAACGGCCATCCTGGTCCGTGATGGTGGCTTGGTTTGCGCTCAGGTTCATCACGTGCACATCGGCCACACCGGCACCTTGGTTGGTAACCATCCCTGCCAGCTGCATATTGGGGTCGGTTTGGGCGGGTAGCACCCAAGCGGATAAAAGGAAAAGAAATACGTAAAATTTATTGTTTGGCATCGAGTTGGGCGCGATAGGCTTTGCTCTGGTTCACCAGGAAATCGATCAGCTGGAATTCGTTGTCTTTCAGCAGCAGTTTATACTCCGGGCTGTGGTCATCCACATAATACAGGAAGTCGTCTATCTTATCCTGGGGCACATTGAGGTCTGCTACAAAAAAGCGGTCGTCATAGACTTTCCGAAGCACTTCGCTCATTTTAAGTTTAGGCTGTGTCGCCTCGGGTTCATCCTTCCCGATAGAGGCCAGAGCTTTGAAAATATTGACAAAATTGAGCCCGTCTTTCATCCCCCGGGTGGTAGGATCCATGGCGATGTTTTCCACTTCAGCCGTGGCATCGGTCTCGTATTCGTACCGCTTGAATTCCTCGTTCTGCAATTCCAGGAATTTCTCCTGTCGCTCCGGGCTGATCACTACCTCGTCAAGTTCTGTGACCTTTTCGTTCACTTCGATAACCAGGCGGTTATTGGCCAGCATGGCCTCGGTTACGGTGAGGATCTCTATCTGGTAATTCACCGCGGTAAAGATCAGCTCGTCCCCTACTTTTACCGGGATGGTGAACTCGCCCCTGTTGTTAGTGATGGTGGCTTTTTCTGCGGTGGTATTGATGACATTTTCATTGGCCACGCTGCTGTTTCTGTAGAGCACCTGCCCTCTTAATAACTGCCGGTCCTGCTCCTGCGCATAGAGGGAAGAAAGGCTTAAAAAAAGGGTAAGAATATAGAGGCAGTATTTCATGGGATAGTGTTAAAAATCGTTGTATGTCCGAAAGATAAAGAAAAGCCACGAGGGTGTCATAAAAAAATGCCCGGGCTTAAACTTATGTTAAACGAGACCAGGATTAGCACTGAATCCCCTGGAACAGGGCGATTTACAGGCTTTTTATGCCTGCTTCTGCCATTTATCCCAGAAACGTGTATTTAGCGGTGTAAAGATCGTAATCTGCGAAGTTTCAGTTACTTTTATAGACCATACCACGAGAATTATTTGATTAAGCTATGTTACAAAGATACCTGCCGGTACTGTTCGTACTGGGCTGCATGCTGACGGGGAGTGCACAGATCAAGATCGGTGAGAATCCACAGAATATCCACCCTGCTTCCGTACTGGAACTGGAGAGTAATAACCGCGCCCTGGTGATCACCCGGGTGAATACCCAGGAAATGAATGCCATTGTGCCCTTGCAGGGGGCCATGGTCTACAATAATGACACCCAGTGTATCCATTTTTATGACGGTAACGGCTGGCTGAATTTATGCGATGCCCTGGGGCTTTCGTTTTCTACGGACCCGGTAGTGAACCCGGCCGAGACCATTGTGATCACTGAGACGGAGGGCAACCGGAATTTCGAGGTAGGCCAGATCACCGGCATGAACATCGTGGATTTCAGTATAGGCGGGGCAAAGCTGCAGAACAATTCGATCACCGCCAACAAACTGGCCGCCAATTCAGTAGGCAGCGAGGAACTGCAGGATAACACGGTCACCGATGAGGAGATAGATTATAACGTAGTGACCCTTAATGATTTCCTGAACGATGCCAACTTTATCACCGGGGCGGATATCGTCAGCGGGGCGGCCAATAATTCCATCACGGATAACGGGGGTGCTTTTTTCGATGCTACTCCGCTGCAGAACAGCATCACCACCAATACCAACAACCTGGACAACCATATTGCGGCGGATGGGGATACCAGCGATACGAACGAATTACAGAATTTAACCTCTGCCACCTTTAATCCTGCGACCAGTGAACTTACGATCAATATTGAAAATGGAGCATCAACTTCCGTATTACTGGGAGACCTGGCAGATCCCGGGACCGATGATCAGAATTTGGGACCTGGTAACTTTAACCCGGCTACGAATACCCTGACCATTGAAATTGAAGACGGAAACCCGGTTGATATCGACCTGAGTGCCTTAGCGGGCACAGGAACAGATGATCAAAATTTAGGACCGGCGTCATTCAATCCTTCCAACAATATACTGACAATTGACATTGAAGGAGGAAACTCAACCCAAGTTGACCTTACTCCGTTGTCTGCCACCGGGAGTGATAACCAGGACTTAGATAATGTTTTGGGCCAAGGAAATGATGCAGGGGGACAGCCAATATTAAATATTGTAGATAATGCCTCACCAAGTTCAGTAGTGACAAAAGCATACGTCGATGCCCAGGTAGGTGGAGGTGGATCTACCGAATTGGCTGACCAGGTGACCATTGTTGGTGATGGTACTTCTGGCAACGAATTCGAGGTTGCTGACGCCGGCATTACAACAGATAAAATTGCTCCGGGGGCAGCAGACCAGATTTTGCGAACTGATCCTACGGGCACATCTGTGGCCTGGGTGAACTTACCTCCCGGGGGAGGCACGACAGAAGAAGCAGATCAAATAACTATCACTGGGATAGGGACCAATGCTGATCCATTTAAAATAGAACCTTCCACCGTTAATGGGCAGTTTTTGAGAACGGATCCAACTACGGGAAATGTAATATGGGATGATCTACCTGCAGGCACTGGTGGTGCGGTAAGTTCTGACGACATCACTATAAGTGGCGATGGTGTTGCAACCGATTTGCAAGTGAAAGATAACGGAATTACATCCCTGCAAATAGCAGATGGCACCATTTCTACTGTAGATTTAGGAGTTGATCAGATAGCAGCAATTAATCTCAATCCAGACGTAGCAGGAAACGGAATCACTCAAAATGCAGTAGGTGCTCTCGAAGTCGATCCTTCCACTATCACAGGGAACGG
>JABDLH010000205.1 GCA_013003145.1 Flavobacteriaceae bacterium
CCTTCCATGGAGATCACGCTCTGTATCAGCGGCTCACGGTTCCCATCCAGGAACTTGATAAATTCTTTAAGTCCTTCTTCTGAGTAGAATTCCTCATGAACAAATTCACCATTATCATCCTTTTCACGCTTATCAGTGATCGAGATCCGAACTCCCTTATTCAGGTAGGCAAGCTCTCGCATTCTCCCGGAGAGTGTATCGTAGGAATACTCAATGGTCTGTGTGAAGATATCTGTGTCCGGGCGAAAAGTAACCACCGTTCCCCTAAGATCGGTTTCACCGATACTTTTAACGGGATATAGCGCTTTTCCACGTTCGTACTCCTGCTGCCAGATAACACCTTCACGGTATACGGTGGCCTGCAGATGGGTAGAAAGGGCGTTAACTACGGAAACCCCAACACCGTGGAGTCCTCCGGATACCTTGTAAGAATCTTTATCAAACTTACCCCCGGCCCCGATCTTCGTCATGACCACTTGCAGAGCAGAAACGCCTTCTTTTTTGTGGTGATCCACAGGGATACCCCTACCGTTATCTTCAACAGTGATAGAGTTGTCTTCATTGATAGTGACCTTGATATTGTCACAGTGCCCGCCCATGGCCTCATCGATGGAGTTATCGACCACTTCGTACACAAGGTGGTGCAGACCTCTGACGCCTACATCCCCGATATACATGGATGGGCGTTTCCGCACGTGTTCAATACCTTCCAGTGCCTGTATACTGTCGGCAGAATATGTGTTCTTTTTTGCTTCTTCGCTCATGGAAAAAATGGTGTTGTTTCGTTCTATTTATTGCAATCCCACAAATATAAGGAATACCCTATGAAATATAGCCTTTTCAACGATTTTAGTGCACCAAGTTATCAACATAAAATGTGGAAAATTGAGGTTGTAAAAGCGCATAAAAAAAGCATCCGGTTAAGGATGCTTTTTTCGACTAATCAAACTACCTGAAAAAACTAATTCATCTTATTTGTGATATGCATCGGCATGTACCGCTGCAACGGCCCTACCGGAGGGTTCGTTCATATTCTTGAATGCCGCATCCCACTCCAGGGCGATCCTGGTGCTACAAGCAACAGAAGGCTCCTGGGGAACACTAAAAGCAGCAGCGTCACTAGGGAAGTGCGACTCAAAAATGGAGCGGTAATAGAACTCTTCCTTGGTCGTTGGGGTCTGGATCGGGAATCGGAATTTAGCGTTAGCCAGTTGCTCGTCACTAACTTCGGTAGCCACTACTTCTTTAAGGGTATCGATCCAG
The DNA here is from genome assembly GCA_013003145.1 of Flavobacteriaceae bacterium. Classification (GTDB taxonomy): domain Bacteria; phylum Bacteroidota; class Bacteroidia; order Flavobacteriales; family Flavobacteriaceae; genus Zeaxanthinibacter. Next base: position 1,264 of record JABDLH010000205.1, read on the forward strand.
CTATACCCTACCCCATCAGAGAACTGCTCTTTTTGCCTCCAGGCGACACTTTCAGGAAGGTAGGACTCAAATGCCTTCCGGACCACCCATTTCTCCATGCGCTCCCCGTTAATCATCTTATCCTGGGGGTTGATCCTCATGGCGACATCCATAAATTCCTTGTCCAGGAAGGGCACACGCCCTTCTATACCCCAGGCAGCAAGGGATTTGTTCGCCCGCAGGCAATCGTACATATGCAGCTTATCCAACTTACGCACTGTTTCTTCATGGAACTCTTTTGCGTTGGGCGCTTTGTGGAAATACAGGTATCCCCCGAAGAGCTCATCGGCCCCTTCCCCGGACAGTACCATCTTGATCCCCATGGACTTGATCACACGTGCCATGAGGTACATGGGCGTAGCGGCACGGATCGTGGTAATATCATAAGTCTCCAGGTTATAGATCACATCCTTGATGGCATCCAAACCTTCCTGTATGGTAAATTTTATCTCGTGGTGCACGGTACCGATGTGATCGGCCACCTTCCGTGCAGCTGCCAAGTCGGGCGATCCTTCCAGTCCCACTGAAAATGAGTGCAGCCTTGGCCACCATGCTTCCGTGGTGTCATCGCTTTCTATCCTTTTTTCAGCATATTTCTTAGCAATAGCCGAAGTAACTGAAGAATCCAAACCACCAGACAGCAATACCCCGTAAGGCACATCAGACATCAGCTGCCGATGTACCGCAGCTTCCAGTGCATCACGGACAGCCGCAATACTTGTTTCGTTATCCTTGACGGCATCGTATTCCATCCAATCGCGCTTATACCAACGTTTCATCTCGCCATCGCTGCTGTGCATATAATGCCCCGGGGGAAATAGCTCAATTTTAGTACAGGTACCTTCCAGTGCCTTTAGCTCAGATGCTACGTAGAAGGTTCCGTTCTTATCCCAACCGATATAAAGGGGAATGATTCCCATATGATCCCGGGCCACGAAGTATTCATCCTTTTCACTGTCGTAAATAGCAAATCCAAAAATACCGTTCATCTCATCCAGGAAGCCGGTCCCTTTTTCCCGGTATAAGGCGAGGATTACCTCGCAATCCGAGGCTGTTTTAAAGTTATACCGTCCTTCAAACTGTTTGCGAAGCTCCCGGTGGTTGTAGATTTCCCCATTGGCAGCCAGGATCAACTTTCCATCTTCACTCAATAGGGGTTGCTTCCCCGAGGCCGGGTCTACTATCGCCAGCCGTTCATGAGCAAGGATCGCTTTATCATCGGCATAAATACCGCTCCAGTCCGGACCGCGATGTCTTACTTTCTTAGACATTTCTAATAACTGCGGCCTTAAAACTTCGCTACTCTCCTTTAAATCAAAGGCACATACTATTCCACACATGCTGTATTATTTTAAACAATATATAAGCAAAGATGTACTTATCATTTATAATACAAAACATATAATTCATTATCAGTTATAAATTGAAATAAAATAGCGTTAATTATGAATAGATCATTAGGCCTGGAGACTATTATTGGGAGAAATACGTATCTTTTGTAAGCGCTAAATTTTTTGCCAAACGCAAGGTTTACGCCTACAGAACGACAGAATTAATTCATAATCACTAACACTTAAACATTTACGATGAAAAAAATTGCAAGCCTTATCCTTTTAATTACGGCATTTGTCGCCAGCCCTGTTGCGGCCCAGGAATTCAGTGGACTGGATAAAAGTCCGGCTGATATAGCCACTTACCCATCCAGCTACAAGATTTCTGATAAGAAAGTAAAGGTGGTTTACAGCAGGCCACAATTAAAAGGCAGGTCCATTTCTGAGCTGGCCCCTGCAGGTTCGGTCTGGAGAACCGGAGCCAATGAATCAGCAGAGATCACTTTTTACCAGGATACCCAGGTTGGAGGTGAAATGATAAAAGCGGGTACTTACTCTTTATTCACTATTCCGGGTGAAAACGAGTGGACAGTAATCCTCAACAAGAACCTGAACCAGTGGGGAGCTTATACTTATGACGAGTCCGGAGATGTCGCCAGGTTTAAAGCCGGTGCAAGTGAAGGATCAGAGTCGCTAGAAGCTTTCTCCATTGCGTTTAAAGAAGTCGATGAAGGCGCACATATGGTCATGGGCTGGGGTAAGAACAGGGTAGCATTACCTATGAGTTTCTAATTCCAGAAGAAACAAAAAAACCGGGGCCAAAACCCCGGTTTTTTTATGATCTGAATCTTCGTTTACTTCACCCATTCCCCGTTCACACTCACCTTAACCGCTTGCAGTTCAGGGATCTCACTACCCGGGATTTGCATGATATCCTTATCTAATAAAACAAAGTCGGCAAATTTACCCACCTCAATACTTCCTTTCTCTTCCTCTTCAAAATTGGAATAGGCTGCCCAGGTGGTCATCCCTTTCAGCGCTTCTTCCCTGCTCAGCAATTGTGAGGGCGTAAACCCACCCTCGGGATACGCTTCAAGGTCTTGCCGGGTCACGGCTGCATAGAAGGTGAGGAAAGGATTTACCTGTTCTACCGGGAAATCGGTTCCCAGGGCAAGTAACCCGGCTTTCTTTAGCAGGTCCTTAAA
>JABDLH010000237.1 GCA_013003145.1 Flavobacteriaceae bacterium
ATATTATAAAGGACCCTGGCCTCATATAACTGATTTCCCATTTTATTATACAGCTCTTTAGCCTTATAAAAATGGTAAAAGGCGCTGTCCGGTACAGATTTTATATTGAAAAATACTGCGAGGTCCCAGTGCGATCCAGCCAGTGAGGCTGAATCATTGATCTGAGCCGACATCTGCATTGCGGCAGCATTGGTCTTCCGGAACCCGAGTGAATCATTCAGGTCAAGGAAAGCCAGTGACAGGCGAGACATTGATTGATTGCTCAGGGAATCAACCCCAAGTGAACGGATGGTCTGAAATGCCTTATACAAGACATCTTTCCTGTAGTCTGGTGACAATTCAGTATTCCTGCCTTGATCAATCCAAGTGCTTATACTGTCTTTGGAGGGGGGTGCTTTGGTACTCCTCTGCTCATTTTGGTTGCAGCCAGCCTGTATACAGAGCAATCCAAGGGATATAAGAAATAATATATACCGGCAATTCATCAGGGGTTGTTTGTTCTGTTGTAAATATACTCCAAAAAAAAAGCCTTAAACAATTCGTTTAAGGCCATTCTATTGTGTCTGATTGGGTATCAGCTCATATACTTAGGAATACACAGTGATTTAATTACCACCTGTAACATCATCATCAGTTCTTCTGTCAATGATCACGATATCACCATCGGTACCATCCTCATCATCATCCGGATCATCTCTCCTGTCTATAGGAACGATGTCTCCATCTGTTGCTTGTACGTTCTCGTATAATGCAGAAGTTTCCTCCATATTATTCTCTGCCGTGCAGGAGAAGAATCCTAATGTTAATAATACCATTGCCAAAATGCTGAATACCTGTTTCATCGTATTTGTTTTTAAATTGGTTATACGTTCATGTTTCTAAACTACAGAGCACGACACTAAGACCGAAAGTTTCTACCTTCCATTTAGTGAAACTGCTCTATTTGTGAGAATTACTCTGTTTTCTGAGAGAATTCTGCTAATTGAGGGTGGTGATCGAATTTTTGGAGAGGACCTTCTTCAGGCTATCGATATTTTCTCGATAGGTTTTTGAAAAAGGCAATTGCATTTTCCCGGTTTTCAGGGTACAAAGACTTTTGCCGTAGTTGATACGGGAGACATAATTCATGTTAAGGATGTAACTCTGGTGTACCCTGATAAAGTTCTTTGGTAATTGGCTTTCAAAAGTTTTAAGCGTTTTAAAAGCACTGATGGTGCTGCCGTCTTTCATAAAAAAGTCGGTCGAATTGTTATCAGCTTTCAGGTACAGGATCTCATCCGTATCCAGGTAATGGAAATCCTTATAGGATTTAAGGCATAAGGTGGTGCCGGCATGTTCTTTTGGTAATTGTTTCTTGAGGCGTAGCAGGGTTTTGCGCATGTCAAATTCATTGAAAGGCAACAACCAGTAGTCAAAGAAATCGTTTTTGATGGCGTCATAGGCGTGATCTTTACCGCTGGAGATACCGATCAAAATAGGGAACTCTGTCATATACAGGTGTAACTCTTTTACCATTTGGAAATACAAGGACGCCCCGTGATCCAGGTTGAGGAAAACAATATCCGGATGATGTTTCAAAATGGTGTTAAGGCCGTCTTCATGATCCGTGGCCTGGGCGACGCACTGGAAATCTCCATAATCCTCCAGGTAATGCTGCAATTGCAAGCTGGAAGTTGCGTTTTGATCAATTATGGTATAGGTATATTCCATGCCCAAGATAACTAGGTTAAAATTAGTCATGTTATTTCATTGGGGGTTATAGAAAAACCATAGAATTTCTATGGTTTATATACCTAAAGTACTGATAATGACCTTGATCTCGGAAATTACTCGATGAATGGTGTGTTAAATTTTCTACATGCGGAGCTGTTCAGAGGAATAAATTCTGTACATCTATACCAATCCTTGCCGGCTTAAGGCTTGCAGGGTCTAGCATACACCATTTAGTAACGGATTCCACCAATAATTCGTTCCCCTCTTCCAGATACATTTCAACAACCCGTTCAGAGATGGGCCCCTTGGCAGATTTGATATAGGTTTCCATGCGGATACGGTCTCCCAATTTAGCGGAACTTTTATAGGTGATATTATGGTTGACAACCACCCATATTACCCGGTCCAGTAGGGCAGGGGGAGCTACAGAGAGCCAATGATTCTTAGAAACATCTTGTATCCACTGTACATATCGTACATTATTTACATGCTGCAGATCGTCAAGATCATCTTCGATAACCGTATGGCTTTGTGTAAATCGCTGCATCAGTTCTTGGGTTTGATCTTTACTTCGAATATTTTATCCCAATATTTCCCGGTGACAAATAATGTTTTCCTCCCGGGATGGTAGGCAACACCGTTCAGCACATCCAGTTGTGGATGTTTAGCTACTTTTTCTTTTAACCCACCAAAATTAATGACCCCTTCTATGGCACCGGAGACCGGGTCAATGATCATCATGCTCTCTTTTTGCCAGACATTGGCGTAAATCTTTCCCTCTACGTATTCCAGTTCATTGGCCTTATTAAAGACAGACTTGTTAGTCACGGTCTGTATATAATCCTTTTCGGTCAAAGTAGCGGGATCCAGGATCCAGATCTTCTCTGTACCATCGCTTTTATAGATCTGCTGGCCGTCGTTGCAGAGGCCCCAACCTTCTTTGCTCTTACCGTATTTAAAGCTACCGGTCTTTTTAAACGTATCGAGGTCGTAAGTAAAACCAAGCCCACTTTGCCAGGTAAGCTGGTAAATGGTATTTCCCATAATAGTGATCCCTTCACCAAAATAATTTTCGTTCAGGTCTATTTGGTCCAAAACCTCTCCCGAATTGTAATCTACCTTCATCAAGGCAGAACTCCCCTTCTTCCCCGTACCCTCGTACAGGGTATCATTATGGAATTCTAACCCCTGGGTGAACGAACTCTTCTGATGTGGGTAGGTGTTCACTATTTCGTAGGTATAGATCCTGGGAGCGTCTTTAGCCAGGAGTAGTATATTTTTATTTATTTCAGCTTCACCCCCCTCAAAAGTAATCTTAGCTACCAGCTTCCTGTTCCCTAATTTTTCTGTATCCAGGCGAATTGTATTATCCGCAGCAGGTAGTACTTTGCCGTCTAAGGAATACTGCACATCCAGAATTTCCTTATCCTTCTTATTAGCCAGTTGAACGGCTACCTCTTCCTGGGTGTGGAATACGCCATGATCTTCTTTTATTTCTATTTCAAAGAGGGAAGATGGATTATCTGTTCCTCCACAGGCGAGGAATAATAATAAAAAGCTGCTACAGCTGATCAGTTTAAAAAAACTCATGAATTTCTGGTTTAGAGGCAATTGCGGCCACTGCTATTGAAAGCCCCGCCATATCGGCAATGTTAACATATTACAAACTGTATGCAAAGATAAAATAAGAGGTGAAATTGATTGCCTCAAATATAAAAGATTGTATCTTTGCACGAGGCAAGTCCTACACGACCAGCTCCTGCAGAATCCCCCAGGGCGGGAACGCAGCAAGGGTATGCGGTCGTAGCGGTGCGATGTAGGTAGCTTGCCTTTTTTTTATGCCCAAAAGTCAGATGTGGCGCGCTGTATTTCTTCAATATCCACGGTCTGTCAAATTCACATATACACCTTACCATATATTATGTTTACCACTATAGGCCGGTTGCTTTTATTTATGCAACCTACTTGTGACAGGGGGCATTAATTTGTTAATTTGCAGGCTATGAAAAATAAGGTGGTCTTGATCACAGGCGGTAGTTCCGGTATCGGCCTGGCAATTGGCACATTCCTCAGTGGGAAAGGATATATCGTTTATGGTACCAGCCGGAATCCTGAAAAAAATAAAGAATTTTCGGCCTTCAAGCTTTTAAAGCTCGATGTGCGTGATCAGGCATCTATCACCGCCGCAACAGCTCAGCTTCTGGAGATGGAGGGAAGGTTAGACGTCCTGATCAACAATGCAGGGGTAGGGATAACCGGCCCCATTGAAGAAACTCCGGGGCACGAAATTCGGAAAGCTTTTGACACCAATCTGCACGGTCCATTATCTATGATCAATGCTGTCCTCCCTATAATGCGCCGGCAGGGAAACGGTCAGATCATCAATATTACCTCCATTGCCGGTTATATGGGGCTGCCTTACCGCGCCTACTATTCAGCGAGCAAGGGGGCCTTAGAGTTGATGACCGAGGCATTGAGAATGGAGGTAAAGGACTTTAATATTCAATGTACCTCCCTTGCACCGGGAGATTTTGCTACGAATATCGCAGCAGGGCGATACCATGCCCCCATATCAGAACAGTCTCCTTACAAAGACGCCTACTCCAATACCCTGAAGCTGATGGACCAGCATGTAGATGCAGGGCAAGATCCCATCAGGGTGGCAGAAAAAGTCTACCAGATTATACAAAGCAAGCGGCCAAAAGTGCATTACCGTGTAGGTAGTCCGCTGCAAAAGTTCTCCCTGGTCCTGAAGAAGTTACTCCCTGATCAACTATACGAGAGGTTATTGATCAATCATTATAAATTGTAGCTTAGTATCCCTATCTTAGGGGTCTATTATACATTATAGATCAAAATACACACTTATGAAATTTTTTATAGACACCGCTAACCTCGATCAGATCAAAGAAGCCCAGGAATTAGGGGTTCTTGACGGGGTTACCACCAATCCTTCGCTGATGGCCAAAGAAGGCATCACGGGAAAAGACAATATACTGAAGCATTATGTTACGATCTGCAATATCGTTGACGGGGACGTCTCCGCCGAGGTGATCGCTACAGAGTTTGACCAGATCGTCAAAGAAGGTGAAGAACTGGCAGAACTGCACGAACAAATCGTGGTAAAAGTTCCCATGATCAAAGATGGCGTTAAGGCGCTTAAATATTTTTCGGATAAGGGAATCAGGACCAACTGTACACTGGTATTTTCTGCCGGGCAGGCCTTATTGGCTGCCAAGGCGGGAGCGAGCTATGTTTCTCCATTCCTGGGTAGATTAGATGATATTTCTACAGACGGTCTTAACCTGATCTCCGAAATTCGACTTATCTATGATAATTATGGTTTTGAGACAGAGATCCTGGCAGCATCCATAAGGCATACCATGCATGTGATCGATTGCGCCAAGCTTGGTGCCGATGTGATGACAGGACCACTTTCTTCCATTACAGGCCTGCTAAATCACCCTTTAACCGATATAGGACTTAAGAAATTCCTAGAAGATTATAAGAAAGGAAATTAGGTTACAGCTACAAGCTCATTATAAAATCAGCCTGGGTATAAAGCCCGGGCTTTTTTTATGGCGTATTGCCGCTTACTGCTAACTATAGCTGGATTAAAATGAAGTATAGAGGTTGGCAAAAGCATCTACGATAAGGCTGTCCTTAGCGATGATAACCTTGTTCATCGGGTAGATCACCAGAGTGTTGGTCAGCTCTTCGAAGTTCCTGGAACGGTACTGATTGTCAGGGTTGAGTCCCTTACTCGCTACTAAATTCTGCCAGGTATCGTCCTCTGTATTGAAGTTGAGACCGATAAAATGATAGTCGGGATATTTTTTTTCAAGTTCCTTTACCCGGGATACCATGCTGTCAAAGTGACCTTTTTGGTTGGCCGACCAAAAATAGAAGACCACATCCTTGCCTCTGGCAATATCTTTTAACTGAACCATATTCCCCCCATGGTCTGCCACCATGATCGCAGGCAACTCGTTGTTGGGTTGAATATTCTTGATACCTTCATACAGGTTATTGATCTCCTTAATATGCTTATTGTTTCCGGAGAGTTGATGAAACTTCTCTATGAATTGCTCATTGTTCTCCTCTTTGTCCTGTACCTTGAGCAGGTAATCAATGGCAACATAACGGAATACATTGTCCCTGAGATCCTTCTGGGTAATCAGGCTATCAATAAGGCCGAGTTTGTGGGTGTTAAAATGCAGGTAACTCTTTACCGCGGGGTTGGCCATATCACAGTTGTCCACGCACTGCATATAGGTCCTGTTAGATAAATGGTAATTTATAAACTTGTAATAAGGCCTGAAATAGGTAAGATCCTCGTTGTTCAGGTCTACGTTATCCCGGTATGCATAGAAATCCCCGGGTAGCTCAGGTACCTGGTCCATCCCTTGTCTCTTTTTGTGAAAAAAGGGGTATAATTCTTTGTAGATATAGTAATCATAATCGATACTAGCCTGGGCGATCTCCCTGGTTTGATCCGAAAATTCGTGCTCTTGTAACAAACGGTCCAGGTATTCTAACTTGATGTTCCGGAGGGAATCGATCTTCTGACTGAATTCTGAAGGTGACAAGGTATATAATGTATTGATGTACTCCTCTTCTTCTTCATGAGAAAGAAACATTTCTATCAGGAAATTATTGACCTTTTCCCCGGATCCTGAGAATACGAGCGATTCGTCAAAGTCTGTTGTATTGAGGCGTACGGCAAGGCTATCGCCTTCCTCCAAATAGATGTACTGGTATTCCGGGTTGTGTTTAAAGTTGTGAAGACCTTCACTGATCGAGTCTAACCTGAAGCTGAAGCGGTTATTCTCATCGAGCTTCGCAGAATCTATTTCAACGTCGTTCTTAAATAGATAAACGTACTCTCCGGTAGGATTAACGATCTCACCGGTAAATACGACGGAAGGGGAATGATGTTGATCATCCCTGCACGAAAAACTCAATAAAATAAAGAGACAAAATAAAATTTTGTTCATAGATGATTATCTGCCAAACTCAAACAAAGCTAATAAAACCCCTAGGTCAAGGCTGTTAATGCGCCGTTAAAATAAGACAAAGCTTAACGTTTTAACCCTTAAATGGTCTGCTATATTCTTGCTGAAGCAGGTTTATTTTGACTATTTTTGCAAAAATTTTAAAAGCAGCATAAATGTTATCGGTCTCCAATCTTTCTGTTCAATTTGGCAAAAGAGTCCTTTTTGACGAGGTCTCCGTGACTTTCGCCCAAGGTAACTGCTACGGGGTGATAGGCGCCAATGGTGCGGGTAAATCAACTTTTCTCAAGATACTAAGTGGAAAGCAGGATGCTACTTCGGGGCATGTTCACCTGGAGCCGGGAAAACGTATGTCTGTCCTGGAGCAGGATCACAATGCCTACGACGAAAATACAGTCCTGGAAACCGTGGTGATGGGGAACAAGCCATTGTACAAGATAAAAAACGAGATCGACGCGCTTTACGCTGATTACAGCGACGAGAATGCAGACAGGATTGGTGAGTTGCAAGTGGCTTTCGAAGAGATGAACGGGTGGAATGCAGACAGCGATGCAGCTGCATTATTATCACACTTGGGAATTCCGGCCGGTATGCATGATACCAAAATGTCTGACCTGGATTCCAAGTTAAAGGTTAGAGTGCTTCTTGCCCAGGCATTGTTTGGCAGCCCGGACGTACTGGTCATGGATGAGCCGACAAACGACCTGGATTACGAAACCATCAGCTGGTTAGAGAATTTCCTCGCCGATTATGAGAATACGGTGATCGTGGTATCGCATGACAGGCACTTCCTGGATGCTGTATGTACCCATATCGCGGATATCGATTTTGGAAAGATCAACCTGTATTCCGGTAACTATTCATTCTGGTATGAAAGCAGCCAGCTTGCTTCCAGGCAGCGCGCTCAACAGAATAAGAAAGCAGAAGAGAAAGCCAAGGAATTGCAGATGTTCATTCAGCGATTCAGCGCTAACGTCGCGAAAAGTAAGCAGGCAACTTCTCGTAAAAAGATGCTTGAAAAACTAAAGGTTGAAGATATTAAACCGTCCAGCAGGAGATACCCGGCTATCATTTTTGACCGCGAACGCGAGGCCGGAGACCAGATATTGAACGTGGAGAAATTGCAGGCTAGCAGTGAGGATGGGGACCTGCTTTTCCAGAACGTCAATTTTAACCTGGCCAAAGGTGATAAAGTTGTCATACTGTCCAGGGATTCCAGGGCTAGTAC
>JABDLH010000275.1 GCA_013003145.1 Flavobacteriaceae bacterium
GATCTTCTGTCCTGGCCTGCAATGTCGCAGCTTCCAAACTCTGACCTGCGAGGCCCCGCCTTGGCTGATCTAACAAATAAACCGGGAAGCGTTTTCTTAAGAAAATACTCTGAAAGCCCTCACGACCATCCGGGGTACTTTGCCAGGTCCGCATCGATTGTCCATATCCGTGCCAAAATACAAGGGGGAGCTCCCTGGCATCAACCGGGACTTGATAGAATACCGATGCGTGATCACCGTGCAGGGTCTGTCCTTCCGTACTTTGATCTGTTGGATTAAACGCTCCGTGAGCAATAGGATCAAAAGTTCCGGGACTCTCTTTTACGTTTCCTCCAACAGCGAATGTACCCTGTTCTTTAATTGCAATGATATCACTATGAGTAGTCTTATCATTAGTCTTGTCCTTCTCGGTATTGTTTTCCTTGCATCCAAAAAGGTGTAATGATATTGCTAAAATGAATATGATTTTTTTCATGAAATTTGATTCAGAGGTTCTAAGATATAGCATTCGTATAAATGAGCGGATGGTTAGGGGGTAGTTTGATTCGCCATTAATTTGCATACTCATCGTCGGTAACTGCTTCAAACCATTCCGTCGGCCCGTCCACCCGGCTGCTGATGGCAAGCTGGATAAATTCTTTATCTGCACTAGCCCCGTGCCAATGCGCTGTATTTGCAGGGCATTTGACAACATCCCCTTTGCGCAGTATTTTCTTTTCACTGCCTTTTTCCTGGTAGTATCCTTTACCAGACAGGGAGAGGATGATCTGCCCGTTCGGATGGGAATGCCAATTGGTCCTTGCCCCGGGTGCAAACGTAACGCTACCCACAGAATTTCGGTTTACACTATCCGCAAGTACCAGCATTTCTACCCAAGCATCACCCACAAAGTTGTTGTTCGTGATTTTATCTCCTTTTGAGAAAATCAATTCCTTGGGTGCAGCTGATTTATTTTGTTTAGTTGAATCTGTGGCCTGCATTTTCTCCCCGGATTGTTTACAGGAGCAGATAAGCATTAAGATGAAGACTATATTTAAAAGATTTATTTTACTCATGATTATTAAATTGTATTATTCTTTAGTTTTTAATAAGGAGGAGAGCACTTCCCTGGCCGAATCAATTTTCTCCTGTTCCACATTTCTTGCTACAGTATCGATCAGTTCCTCCAGTTGTTCCGGAGTGATGCCCTGGATCAGGCAGATATTCATATGCGAACGTACCATGGGTTCTACACCACCAATGGTTACCAGGACCGAAACCGTGACCAGTTCCCGTTGCCGGTAGTCCAGGATATCCCGTTCAAAGATGTCAGCGAACAAGTGCTCCTTTAAAAAGACTTCGATAATAGGGGCAAACTGTGCATAATCGGTGGGTGGTCCATCTAATTTTCGTTGTACCAATTCTTCCAAATTCGCTTTCCCTTTTTCGTACTTGGATCGGTTATCTTCTATTGGGGTTGCTTCTGCACCTATGGGGTCCTCAATTCCTTTTGCCTTTCTTTCGTCCAGAACTTTGATAAAGGTCCTCAGGCCACGAAGACTACGAGGAAATCCACAGTAGGCATAGAGATGCACCATAGCCTCTTTGATTTGGTTAACCGTCAGATCAGCCTCCAATCCTTCTGCCAGAGCAGTTTCCAGGTTTTCCAGGTCACCTTTAGCCGTGAGTGATGCGATGGTGATCAAAGATTGTTGTTGAGGATTTAATGTGGCAGTCTCACCGGCATCTGCCTGTGCTGCAACATGGCTAGAGAAACCGAGGACGGTAATGACAATCCAGAGCAAAACACTTGATTTGAGATAATATATATTCAATCGTTCAATTTTCATTTTTTTAATTCTTTAGATATTCAACCAATAGGTAAGTTTCAAGTTAAGCGAACGAAATCGTGGAGCGAAGTTTTCTGTAAAATAATTGTCGTTATAAACCAGGAAAAGATCAGATAAGGGAGCAAAACGCCATTGCAAGCGTGAATTGATTCCAAAATTATCACGTTGGTTGCTGTATTGAACCAGGGTATTCCAGAATAGGGATTTGCTGAAGGTAATCTCAGCCCTCGTGGTTGCTAACCAAATATCGGCATTGGAATAAGGTTCGGGCAAGCGGATACCATCGTAATTAACCCCGAAGCTAACATTGGCCCACGGCTGAAATCGATAACCAAGTTCACCGCCGAATGCATATCGTCTCCCGTTAAAAAAGCCACCTGCCGCAGTTCTGGCGCCAACGGTCAACAATTTTGAAGGGTTGGAATTGAACTCCACTGAAAATTGATTAAAACTATACCCCCGGTTACCGGGTAGGGGAACGGCCCCTTCCATACGGGTAGGATCAAAGTCATCAACCAGGAAAATATAATCATGTTGATACCGGGCTGATAGTGTAGCCTGGCTGGTAAAGGCGGCATCCCAGGTCGCCTGGTAAAAGTAATCGGTATGCCTAAAGTCCAGGTTGGGTCGCCAGAAGTTAACCCCTAATAGTTTTATACTGTGATTACTCAGTGCGGCATTCTTAGGGTAAAACCTCCTGGTGATAGAATTTCCTGTTTTAAAAATATCTTTTCGCGGTACAAAACCTAGATCTGCCCGGTATTCTTCATCGACGTAAACAAAGTCCGCTACAAAGCGCCAATTCCTGTCGTCATAATTCAGCCTGGCCTGGGAAGAAATGTTACCCTGGCTGTCATCAGGTTGAAAAGATTTATGCAGGAAGAAATTCCCGGTCCATATATTGTCTGCTGAAGCCAGGTCATAGTCAAGGCCGATGACCCGGTTATACCTGTCGTCCGGATCCAGGTACTCCTCATTTCCGAAGGTTTGCCGGTTAATCCAGAAAACTCCGAGATTAGAGCGCGAGAAAACTTTCTTCTGAAAGGATAACATCATATTATTAAAAGACCCGATTTCATTGTCCGCATTGGCTTCGGTCTGTAAGTTCAGAAATCCCATACGGAGCGTAGGATTCAATTTACCACTGAGACGTACTCCCCCGATGATCTGGTTTTCGACCAGGTTTCCCTCGGGATCCCTGGCAAGACCTATTCTCCTAGAGAAGAAAGGGATATTATCCAATGGGTTCCCGTAATTAGCGAAAAGGTCACTGTTATCAATAAAGAACTGGCGTTTTTCGGGTAATTGAATCTCAAAGCGAGTCAGGTTGGTGAATATATCGTCTACCTCCACATTGCTGAAATCAGGGTTTACCGTTATATCCAGGTTCATAGCATCTCCAATAGCTATCTTTGCATCACCACCAACTTTCAGATTGGTTTTAGTTTCATCTGTAACGTTATCCCGATCAACCAAAGTGTTGAGGTAGGGGATAAGGGCCAGGGGCGTCCTTGACCTGCCTAAGGGCTTTTCAAACTTTAACTCGCCCATATAGGCAAGGCTGGACAATAACTGGTTCTGAGGAATCTGGGTCCAGCTGGTCTGCTCGTTGCTCTGTATATTCCAGCGGTAAGAACGGAATCGCCATGAAGTGGCCCCTTCAATAAACTTAAGGGATGTGAAAGGAATAGCTATTTCCACGGTATAATGGTCCTCGAAACGCTGTGCTTCGGCCTGCCATTTAATATCCCAGGTATTGTTGAAGTTTGAACCACCTTCAGAAACTAATCCTTCACGTTGCACCCCATAAGGGGTTACCCCAAAGAAGTATGCAGTGGTTGCATCGTTGAAGGTGTCAAACAGTAAAGAGATATTGTCATTAGTGGTTCCCCCAAAATCCCTTCTCAAAGAAGAAACGACATAATTACCATTTTCTGCCTCTGCGCGAACGCCGATATAGAGCGTAGTTTCAGAGTATAGTATTTTAAAGGTAGTAGGAAACTTTGCAGCAAGGGAATCCGTAGGGAAGAACTGTATAAAATCAGAACCTGTTTCGGCCGTTTCCCAAACCGCTTCATTTAAGTTGCCATCCAAATTCAGCTGCTCTTCTATATATCTTGCCGTAATGCCTTTAGAAGTTGTTTGTGCAACACCTATACTACTTGTCAGAAGACATAGAGATAATACTACCGTTCTTATGATTCCCATTCTGGGGTGTGATTTTTGATTCATTACAAATGTATCCCGTATCCCAGCTCCAAGTAATACCCGGATTACGGATTAACCTACCACTATTACGGATTTGACAAGGTGGGTTTGATTTCCTGCTAATCAATGCCTTATCTTTATAGTGAAAATCATTGTGCTATGAGAAACGTGCTGAACATTAAAACGGTAGGAGATTACCTTAACTTACGAAGGCAAGAAATCCTACACCCTTTGGTGGGAGTGGTCGACTTTGAGGATGTCAATGAAAAGGGCTATGTCATCAAAGGATATGATGCCTTTCATTATAACTGTTATGCCATTTTCCTGAAGGATGCAAAGGGCTGCAAAATGAAGTACGGGGGTAAGGACTATGATTATGATGAAGGTACACTGGTTTTCCTCGGACCCGGCCAGACCATCGAATTAGGTGAATATGACCCGAATTATGTTCCCAAAGGTTATGCGTTATTATTTCATCCTGACTTATTAGCCGGCACAGAACTAAGTAAGAAAATGCAACGCTACAGTTTTTTTGCCTATTCTGCTAACGAGGCTCTGCACCTTTCGGCCAGGGAGCGTAAAGTGATCCTGAGCCTGGTCGATAAGATTCAGTTTGAATTGGAACAGAACCTCGATAAGCATAGCAAAAAACTGATTGTGGCCAATATTGAACTTTTCCTGGACTACTGCCTCCGATTCTACGATCGGCAATTTCTCACCCGGGAAACGGTTCACCAGGGATCCATGGAGAAATTTGATGTTATGCTGAAGGCGTACCTGGAGTCTGACAAACCCCAGAAAGAAGGACTACCCTCTGTAAGCTATTTTGCTGATCAACTACACTTGTCTGCCAATTATTTCGGGGACCTGGTGAAGAAGGAAACGGGGAGATCCGCCCAGGAATATATACAAGCTCAATTGATCGAAGTAGCTAAGGCCAAAGTATTTGACCACAGTAAGTCGGTCAGTGAAATCGCCTACGAACTGGGCTTTAAATATCCCCAGCATTTCAGCAGGCTCTTTAAACAGCGGGTGGGGCAGTCCCCTAAGGATTACAGGATGTTGAATTAGAAGATCCCAGTGCTTCTATGAGTATATCACCTTGATTACTTATTTCCCGATACAGAAATTAGCAAAAATATTCCCCAGCAGGTCATCCGTGCTGATCTCCCCGGTGATCTCACCATAGTGGAAGAGCACCTGCCGGATATCGATAGCGAGCAGGTCTCCGGGTAAATCGTCCTCCATACCCATTCGTACCTTCTGGGTATCTTCCAGCGCTTTTAAAAGGGCGGCAGAGTGCCTGCTGTTAGTTACTATGGTCTCGTTATTGCGCAGAGCGCCGGTATTGACAAAATTAAGGAGCTGTTCTTTTAATTCTTCTACGCCTTCACCTGTACTGGCCGACATAAAATGACCTTGCGGGATCTGCTGTTTCCAATGCTTCTTCTGTTCTTCACTGAGCAGGTCCGATTTGTTCATGATCACGATCAGCGGTTTCTGCGGGTACTTGTTCTTGATCTTTTCCACTTCTACCTTGGCATTCTCATCAGCATCCGTGGTATCAAATAAGTAGACTACCACCTGGGCCTTATCAACCTTCTCAAAAGTTCGCTGTATCCCGATTCCTTCAACCACATCGGTAGTCTCCCGTATCCCGGCC
>JABDLH010000284.1 GCA_013003145.1 Flavobacteriaceae bacterium
GAATAAATACCCTATAACCATAGAGCCCTTAGGGGAATATGCCATGTTAATCAAATGGCCGGAAGAAGTTAAGGAGTCTATACTTGAAGATATGATGCAGTTCAGCAGCTACCTTGAGAAAAACTGCCTTAAGAAAGAAAAGTGGGAATTGGTCCCGGCCTATCATACCATGGCAGTGATCAGGAGAGTACCTATAGAAGACAGTGCTAACCTGAAGCGGGAATTGCTGATGTGGTATGAAAAAGCGACAAAGGCCGAAAGTCCGGACCGCTTTCTCTGGAAACTTCCTGTATGTTATGATAAAGACTTTGCACCTGATCTTGCTGAAGTCTCCGAGAAACTGGGAATGACCTCGGAAGAGCTGGTCAGTTTACATACCTCCTGTACCTATACCGTTTATGGCTTAGGGTTTCTGCCCGGTTTTATGTACCTGGGTGGTCTTCCCGAAAGCCTGCAAGTTCCCCGGAGAGAGCATCCGCGGATGAAAGTTGAAGCCGGATCCGTAGGACTTGCCGGGCAACAGACTGGGGTCTACCCACAGGAATCACCGGGAGGATGGAATATTATCGGTAATTGTCCCATACGGAGTTTTAATTCGGAGAATGATCCTCCCAGCTTTATAAGTACCGGGGATAAGATTCGTTTCTACGAGATCAGTGAAGGAGAGTACCAGTTATTTAAATTAGAGTCGGAAGTAGGTATTCATAAAATAGAAAAAATTAAGTTGGATGCTGACAGTTAAGAAAACGGGTCTATATACAAGTATACAGGACCTGGGACGATTTGGTTACCGTAAGTTGGGTGTTCCCGGCTCAGGTGCAATGGACAGTTATGCTGCTTCCGTTGCCAACTCCTTGCTTGAAAACGAGGAAGAAGATGCCGTACTCGAGATTACTATGACAGGACCAACCTTGGTTTTTGAGAAACCTACCTATATCGCAGTATCCGGTGCGGAGTTGTCTATGAAACGCAATGAAGAATCCCTGGAGAAGAATAGCGTACATAAGATAGAGGCCGGGGATGAAATTTCTTTTGGTCAATTAGAACATGGGTTCAGGGGCTACCTGGCAGTGAAAGGCGGATTTAAGACTAAAATAGTGCTCGGCAGCAGATCCTTTTATTTTCCGGTAACGAACTTGGCAATGGTTAAGGAACATATGCAGATTCCGTACGAGGAAACTTTGGAGTTTGAACCAAAGATCAGCAGTGTGACCACCAAGGGGTTTTATAAAGAAAATATACTTAAGGTAAGCCCTGGACCGGAGTACACTATGTTGAACGATACCCAACTGGAAGGGATATTCAGTAAGAACTTCACTATCGCTAAAGAAAATAACCGGATGGCCTATCAACTGGAAGAAGCTATTGAAGGTCATAAGATGAGTATGCTCACCTCGGCAACCCTTCCTGGTACGATACAATTTACTCCTGCCGGTAAACTGATCATACTGATGCGAGACGGGCAGACCACCGGAGGATACCCAAGGGTATTGCAGCTTTCTTCTACGGCAGTCTCGCTGCTGGCCCAGAAGAAATACGGAGATCGGATCCGTTTACGAATGCATTGATCTAAACTTATATTACTTTTTTCCTGCTGCTGGATATAATAACAACACATAACTTAATTCACTGTTAATCAATAATTTAAGTATTATTGACAGGCATTGAATTTATCCTCTTTCCCATCTGCCGGAATCCTGCCCTAGTCAAAGCCTTATCTTTGAAAGTCATTGTAATCAGGAAGACTTACCGCATATATGGAATTGAATAAATACAGCAAACAAATCACCCAGGATCCTTCTCAACCGGCATCCCAGGCCATGCTTTACGCACTTGGGTTAAAAGAAGAGGATATGAATAAACCTTTTGTCGGTATCGGAAGTACCGGCTATGAAGGTAATCCTTGTAATATGCACCTCAATGACCTGGCCCAGGATGTAAAATCCGGGGTGACCGAAGCGGGGATGGTCGGACTGGTATTCAATACTATTGGTGTCAGCGACGGTATATCTATGGGTACCTACGGGATGAGGTATTCTCTCCCCTCCAGGGATATTATCGCAGACTCCATGGAAACCGTGGTACAAGCGATGAATTACGATGGTTTGGTAACCGTTGTGGGATGCGATAAGAATATGCCGGGAGCTTTAATGGCAATGATACGGCTGAACAGGCCTAGTGTTATGGTCTACGGGGGAACTATTGCATCAGGATGTGTCAGGAACAAAAGTCTTGATGTAGTTTCCGCCTTTGAAGCCTGGGGTGAAAAAGTTGCGGGCAGTATCAATGAAGAGGAATACAAAGAAGTGATTCAGAATGCCTGCCCCGGTGCAGGAGCTTGCGGAGGAATGTACACGGCAAATACTATGGCTTCTGCCATTGAAGCCCTTGGTATGGCTTTACCCTTTAATTCTTCTAACCCTGCTGTAGGTAAGGATAAGAAGGAAGATTGTATTAAAGCCGGTAAGGCACTAAGGGTACTGATGGAGAAGGATATTAAGCCCTTGGACATCCTCAGCCGTAAGTCATTTGAAAATGCGGTTCGACTGATCATTGTGCTTGGAGGGTCTACCAATGCAGTCTTGCATTTTTTGGCAATTGCCAAAGCTGCAGATATCAACTTCACCCTGGATGATTTTCAACGTATCAGTGATACCACCCCTTTCCTTGCAGATCTGAAACCGAGCGGGAAATACCTGATGGAGGATGTTTACCGGGTAGGAGGAATTCCGGCTGTAATGAAATTTATGCTCGATAATGATATGTTGCATGGGGATTGTCTTACCGTTACCGGTAAAACCTTAGCTGAAAACCTGAAAGACGTCCCTGAACTTAAGTCAGGTCAGGATGTGATTCATCCCATTAGTAACCCAATCAAGCCAACGGGACATTTGAGGATCCTTTATGGCAACCTCGCTGAAGAAGGAGCCGTAGCCAAGATCACCGGAAAAGAAGGATTGCATTTTACAGGTCCGGCCAAGGTGTTCGAAGACGAGTTTAAGGCAAATGAAGGAATAGGCAAAGGTTTGGTCAAAAAAGGAGATGTGGTCGTCATTCGCTATGAAGGCCCAAAAGGTGGCCCGGGAATGCCAGAGATGTTAAAGCCAACTTCAGCCATCATGGGGGCAGGTCTTGGTAAGGATGTAGCCCTGATCACCGATGGTCGGTTTTCAGGAGGCACCCATGGTTTTGTCGTTGGGCATATCTCACCCGAAGCCCAGGAAGGTGGTACCATCGCCCTTTTAAAAGATGGAGATATGATTACCATTGATGCGGAGGAAAACAGTATCAGTGTAGCACTAAGTGATCAAGAGCTCCATGACCGCAAGGAAGCGTGGTCACCTCCACCATTAAAAGTTAAACGGGGCAGCCTTTTTAAATATGCCAAAACAGTGTCGTCAGCTTCCCAGGGCTGTGTGACCGACGAGTTATAACAATACTAACATAGTAGCGCAGATCTATGGAAACTTTAAAAGACAAAAAAACGAAGAAAGACACCAGTATCCGCCCTAAGATCAGTGGGGCAGAGGCAATTATACACTGCCTGCTGGCGGAGGGGGTAGATCTAATTTACGGGTATCCCGGGGGTGCCATTATGCCGGTCTATGATGAATTGTATAAGTTTCAGGATCAACTGTCCCACATCCTAACCCGGCATGAACAGGGCGCAGCACATGCTGCCCAGGGTTATGCCAGGGCGACCGGGAAAGTAGGAGTCGCTATGGCCACCTCCGGTCCGGGCGCAACAAACTTGGTCACCGGCCTGGCAGACGCCCAGATCGATTCAACGCCAATGGTCTGCATTACCGGGCAGGTGCCAAGGCATCTTTTGGGCTCAGATGCTTTCCAGGAAACGGATATTATTGGAATTTCCACACCGGTGACCAAATGGAACTACCAGGTGACCAAGGCCTCAGAGATTCCCGAGATCATGGCTAAAGCCTTTTATATTGCAAAATCCGGAAGGCCGGGCCCGGTATTGGTGGATATCACTAAAAATGCCCAGTTTGATGAATTGGAGTTTGATTATAAACCTTGTAAGCAGGTGAGAAGTTACCAACCTTATCCCACGCCGGAAGAGGGTAGCCTGCAAGAGGCGGCGGCATTGATCAATAAAGCTAAAAAGCCTTACATCGTTTACGGGCAGGGGGTTATACTAGGCAAGGCTGAAAAAGAATTAAAAGCATTCGTAGAAAAAGCCGGCATTCCCGCTGCGTGGACCATCCTGGGATTATCAGCGATGGAGACCGATCACCCGCTAAATGTGGGCATGGTGGGGATGCACGGTAATTACGGTCCTAATGTACTCACGAACGAATGTGATCTACTTATCGCCATCGGTATGCGATTTGATGACCGGGTGACCGGTGACCTGGATTCCTATGCCAAACAGGCTAAGATCATTCACTTTGAGATAGATCCCGCCGAGATTGATAAGAATGTAAAGGTTGATGTGGCCGTTCTGGGTAACGCCAAAGATTCTCTACAGCAATTGTTGCCACTGATAAATGAAAACAGCCACGAGTCATGGCATAACGAATTTAAGAAAAAACATCAGCAGGAATACGATGCAGTCATCAAAGCCGATCTGCAACCACAGAAACCCGGTCTCACTATGGGAGAAGTG
>JABDLH010000286.1 GCA_013003145.1 Flavobacteriaceae bacterium
AGAAGTATAACCAGCTTTGTTTCAGTAGGATTGAGAACCCCCACGAAAAATGAAAACAACTATCTTCCAATTTATATCCCAGCTCAGCAATTCCATGAGTATCGAATTTGTAAGCTTCCTGGCCATCATCGGTTATATTGCTGCTGTGATCCTGGTTATCTTATTTCGTTAGAACACTTCTGAATGGTCTGGGAGAAATAGTGCTTAAGAAGCATCTATTAGTTACCGTGCATTTTAGCTCTAAAGATTTCCCTACCCATACCTCGTTTACCACTTATCCGTTTTTCTGTACGCTTAAACAAATAAACCTCACTTACAGTAGGTTCTGGAACCGCCTTTGTTGTTATAGCTTTAAAACCTATAATTATGAAAACGATGTTACTTATCAAAGAGATTTATATCGAGGGATTCAGAAACCTGGGACATTTTTTATTGACCCATTATTTTAAATTCTTCGCTTGGTTCAGTTTTATTATGTACCTGGTTGCGGTATACGCTTTTGTTTTTAGAGTCAGTACGGGTTTCGCTTTTGATTGATGCCAGGGGTCATAATGTTAAATTAATCCTAAGAGTTGTTTTTATAAAACCTCAGCCTATCGCTTTCCGTAAGTGTGGGTGTAACAATAAAACAATTCTATCATTATGAAACTCATCAACATTTTAAACAAAACTACTGTTCTCGCTCTATTTATGATCGGTAGTACCCTGTCTGCTCAACAGGATAACATGAGCAACAGCATGGACATGAAAGAAGAAATGACCAAAATGGTCGGTGGTGCAGCGATGTATCCCAGTAAAGACATCGTTTCCAATGCCGTCAACTCCAAAGACCATACAACCCTTGTTGCGGCCGTGAAGGCAGCAGGTTTGGTAGAAACTTTACAAGGCCCCGGACCTTTTACGGTCTTTGCTCCTACCAATAAAGCTTTTGATAAACTACCGGAAGGTACTGTAGCTACTTTATTAGAGGCAGGGAATAAAGCAAAACTACAGGGAGTACTTACTTACCATGTACTGGCAGGGAAATTCAGTGCAGCAGATATCGTCGCTGCTATAAAGAAAGGAATGGGTAAAGCTGAGTTCACCACGGTGAATGGTGGAAAAATCAGTGCTATGTTAAAAGGCAAGAATGTGATGCTTACAGACGCAAACGGGAACACTGCTAAAGTGACGATTGCCGATGTGAACCAATCAAACGGAGTCATCCACGTTGTAGATACGGTGGTACTTCCAGGAATGTAATATTTTGTTTAGCGTAGTTTGAAGGCCCCCGGATTTGTTCCGGGGGCCTTCTTTTTTGTGCTCACACAGCATAACTTTAACATGGAAATAATCCATAAAATTGGAAATATTCCATAATTTAGCTCTCCCATTTCTTTGGTTATGCAAAAGACAATTTTACATCTGGACCTGGATACCTTTTTTGTATCCGTAGAGCGATTGCTTCACAGCGAATTACGCAATAAGCCCTTGCTGGTGGGGGGCACCAGTGACCGGGGAGTAGTCGCCGCCTGCAGTTACGAGACCCGCGGTTTTGGAGTACACTCCGGGATGCCGATGAAAATGGCGCGGGAACTTTGTCCTGAGGCGGTAGTCATCAGGGGTAATGCCGGCACTTATACCAAACATTCAGAATTAGTGACGGAGATCATCCGGGAAAAAGTACCGCTTTTTGAAAAGTCGAGCATAGATGAATTTTATGCCGATCTCTCCGGGATGGACCGGTTTTTTGGATGTTACCAATATGCCTCGGAACTCCGTAAAACCATTACTCGCGAAACGGGTCTGCCTATTTCATTTGGTCTCTCGGTCAATAAAGTGGTTTCTAAGGTGGCGACGAACGAAGCTAAACCCAACAACCAGCTTAAAATAGACCTGGGATATGAAAAACCTTTCCTGGCTCCTCTCTCGATCAAGAAGATTCCCATGGTAGGTGATAAAACCTACCAGACTCTGAGAAACCTTGGGATCCGACAGGTGAAGACCATACAGGAGATGCCGATGGATATTATGCAGCGGGTGCTGGGTGCTAATGGGGAGCTGATCTGGAAAAGGGCCAACGGGGTAGATCATAGTCCTGTGATCCCTTTCCACGAAAGGAAATCGATTTCCACCGAGCGTACCTTTGACAAAGACACCATTGATGTCGTTCGCCTTAAGGGAATACTGGTGGCGATGACAGAGAACCTGGCTTTCCAGTTGCGAAGGGGGGAGAAACTCACCGCCTGTATTTCGGTCAAGATCCGTTATTCAGATTTTAACACCTACTCCAAGCAGCTCAGGATTCCTTACACCAGTGCAGACCATATCCTTATCCCCAGGATACTGGAGCTATTTAATAACCTTTACAACAGGAGGTTATTGGTGAGGCTGGTGGGGATTCGTTTCAGTAACCTGGTTCCGGGAAATTACCAGATCAACCTGTTCGAGGATACGGAAGAGGCGCTGAACCTTTACGCAGCCATGGACAGGATCCGTGAACGTTTTGGAGATAAAAGCGTGTTACGTGCCGCCGGGATGGGAGCAAAAACCATCGGGAGAATGCAGAATCCTTTTAACGGGCAGCCTCCCGTTGTACTGGCACACCGAAAACAATAAGCATGCTATGTACCTGAACTGCCATACATACTACAGCCTGCGCTACGGAACCTTTTCCGAACTGGACCTGTTGCGGCTGGCTGAGGAGAACCAGGTAACTCAAATGGTACTGACCGATATCAATAACACCTCGGCCGGACTTAATTTTATCAGGAAGGCGAAGGAGTTTGATATCCGCCCCTTACTGGGGATCGATTTCAGGAACGGGGTAGATCCTTGTTTTGTAGGGATTGCAAGAAATAATGAAGGATACCGGCAGTTAAATGATTTTTTATCGGCACAACTGCACGCAAGTAAACCCATCCCATGGAGGGCGCCTGTTTTTCCTGATGCCTATGTAGTTTACCCATTTGAAAAAGTGGTGTTGAACGAGCAGTACGAATTCCGGGAAAATGAATTTATCGGGATTTCGGTAAACGACCTGAGGCGACTGCCGTTTTCCCGGCTCAGGGAAGAGAAAGACAAACTCGTGGTTTTACAACCCGTCACTTTTCGTAATAAACGAGATTTTAACGCGCATCGTCTCCTCAGGGCTATAGACAATAACGTGTTGCTCAGTAAGCTTCCCGGGGACGAGGTGGCGGATGAGAATGAAAAGATGTTTCCCATTGCCAACCTTGCTGCAGCTTTCTCTGAATTTCCTCATATCCTTGAAAACACCGACCGCTTAATGCGGTCGTGCAATATCCATTTTGATTTTTCCGAGGACAGGCAACCTCAGAACCAGCAGACTTACCTGGAATCGCGCGAAGCGGATGAAGCCCTGTTGGAAAGACTTTGCGAGGAAGGCCTGCCGTACCGTTACCCGGAAGCCGACAAGGTGGTAAGAGCCCGCTTAGAAAAAGAGATGGCGCTTATACGGGAAAAGGGGTTTGTCTCGTATTTCCTGATCAACTGGGATATTATCAGCTATGCCAGGAAGCGCAATTTCTTCTATGTAGGGCGGGGGAGTGGGGCTAACAGCATCGTGGCCTACCTGTTGCGGATCACGGATGTGGATCCCATAGAACTCGACCTCTATTTTGAACGCTTTATCAACTTGTACCGGGTAAATCCCCCTGATTTTGATATCGATTTTTCCTGGCGGGACCGGGAAGAAATGACCCGGTATATATTTGACCGTTTCAGGCATGTGGCGCTACTGGGAACCTATGTCACCTTTAAACAAAAGGGGATCATACGGGAGCTGGGGAAGGTATTCGGCTTGCCCAAAGCAGAGATCGATCTTCTCAGTGAAGGACGTTTTAATGCTTCGCAGCTGGATGAGATGTCGCAGCTAGTGCTAAAGTACGGTTCCCTTATCATGGATATGCCCAATTACTTGAGTATCCATGCGGGCGGGATCCTGATCAGTGAAAAACCATTGCATTATTTTTCTGCTACCCATTTGCCTCCTAAAGGATTTCCCACCACCCAATTTGATATGGTGATCGCAGAAGATGTGGGGCTCTATAAATTTGATATACTTGCCCAGAGGGGGCTGGCCAAGATCAAGGAAGCCCTGGAGATCGCCCGGCAGAATCAACCGGAAACGGCGCTGGAGGTAGACATACACGATATTAAGAGTTTTAAGCAGGACCCGGTCATCAATAAGCTCATAAAAACAGCCCAGTGTATGGGATGTTTTTATGTAGAGTCGCCTGCTATGCGGATGTTATTGAATAAGCTGGAAGTGGATACCTACCTGGGTTTGGTAGCGGCTAGTTCCATCATTCGTCCGGGCGTTGCTAAGAGCGGGATGATGCGCGAATATATACTGCGGCACAGGGATAAGGAGCGGGCACAGAAAGAGGCCCACCCGGTGATGCTGCAGATCATGCCGGAGACCTACGGGGTCATGGTTTACCAGGAGGATGTGATAAAAGTAGCGCATTATTTTGCGGGCCTGAGTCTTGGCGAATCTGATGTGTTGCGAAGGGGGATGAGCGGTAAATTCCGTTCCCGAGAAGAGTTCCAGAAAGTACAGGATAAGTTCCTTGAAAATTGCCGTAAGAAAGGATATGATGAAGCGTTGATCCAGGAGATATGGAAGCAGGTTGCCAGTTTTGCCGGCTACGCCTTTGCCAAAGGACATTCCGCTTCCTATGCCGTGGAGAGTTATCAAAGTCTTTTTTTACGAGCGTATTACCCGTTGGAATATATGGTGGCAGTGCTCAATAACGGGGGAGGTTTTTACAGGCCGGAGTTCTACGTTCACGAGGCTAAGATGTTAGGGGCTACCGTACACGGCCCCTGTATCAATAAGAGCAGGGCAGGGGTCTGCATCTACGGAACCGAGATTTACCTAGGCTTTATCTACCTGAAGGACCTGGAATCTCGTGTGATGAGCCGGATCCTGGCAGCCCGTTCAGAGGAAGGTCCTTTTGGTTCTCTTGAAGATTTTTTGGACAGGGTGCCGATATCTGTAGAGCAGCTGAGTATCTTGATCCGGATAGAAGCCTTCCGGTTTACAGGTAAGAACCAGCACGAACTCTTATGGCAGGCCCATCTATTCCTTTCTAAAGGACCTTTGCCGGAACACCCTAAGTTGTTCCCACCCAGGCAGCGGGATTTCCGTATACCTGATTTACACACCACTGCACCGGAGTTAGCCTTTACCCAGTTAGAATTGCTGGGTTTCTGCCTGTGCAGTCCTTTTTCACTTTTAAAGGATGTGCCCAAAA
>JABDLH010000289.1 GCA_013003145.1 Flavobacteriaceae bacterium
GAACAGTAGATGCTAGATAAACTCAATATAGTAAAACAGCGTTTTGACGAGGTTTCAGACCTGATCATACAGCCCGATGTGATATCGGACCAGAAACGCTATGTCTCTCTTACCAAGGAATATAAGGATCTTAAGATCCTGGTGGAGAAGCGCGACACTTACATAGAACTTACCAATAATATCAAGGAGGCCGAAGAGATCATAAAAGATGGCTCTGATGCCGAGATGGTAGAGATGGCCAAAATGCAGATGGAAGAGGCCAAAGAGGCGCTCCCGGACCTGGAGGAAGAAATTAAATTGTTATTGATCCCGAAAGACCCGGAAGATTCAAAAGATGTAGTGATGGAGATCCGTGCCGGGACCGGTGGGGACGAAGCCAGTATCTTTGCCGGCGACCTCTACCGTATGTATGCCAAATACTGTGAATCCCGCGGGTGGAAGACCAACATCATCGACCTGAGCGAAGGGACCAGTGGAGGCTATAAAGAGATCCATTTTGAGATCACCGGGGAAGAAGTATACGGTACCCTGAAATTTGAGGCAGGTGTACACCGTGTTCAGCGGGTACCCCAGACCGAAACCCAGGGACGTGTGCACACCAGTGCAGCAACGGTGATGGTATTGCCGGAGGCCGAAGAGTTTGACGTGCAGATAGACCCAAAGGAAGTGCGGATCGATTATTTCTGTTCTTCCGGACCTGGTGGGCAATCGGTGAACACCACCTATTCTGCCGTTCGCCTTACCCACCTTCCAACAGGCTTAGTTGCCCAGTGCCAGGATGAAAAATCCCAGCACAAGAACAAGGATAAGGCTTTTAAAGTACTGCGATCCCGCCTCTATGATATGGAGCTGGCCAAGAAGCAGGAAGAAGATGCTGCCAAGCGTAATTCACAGGTGAGCAGCGGTGACCGCTCTGCCAAGATCCGTACCTATAATTATCCGCAAGGGAGGGTGACCGACCACAGGATCGGGCTTACCCTTTATGACCTGCAGAATATCATCAACGGCGACATTCAGAAACTGATCGATGAACTGCGATTCGTAGAGAACACCGAAAAACTCAAAGAAGCCTCAGAGATCTTTTAATACACCTATGACCAACCGAGAACTGACCGAACAGATCCGTAAAAAGAAATCGTTTCTCTGTATCGGCCTGGATACAGACCTGGATAAAATTCCCGGGCACCTGAAACTGGAAGAGGATCCTATCTTTAGTTTTAATAAGGCTATCATTGACGCCACCCACGAATACTGCGTGGCTTATAAACCGAATATCGCGTTTTACGAAGCCTACGGCCTGGCGGGCTGGAAAGCCCTGGAAAAGACCATTGAATACCTCAATAAGAATCATCCGGATATTTTCACCATTGCCGACGCCAAAAGAGGGGATATAGGGAATACGGCTACCCGCTATGCCAAAGCCTTTTTTGAACAATTGAATTTCGATTCCATTACGGTGGCTCCCTATATGGGCCGTGATTCCGTAGAGCCTCTCCTGCAGTTTCCCGGTAAGCACGCCATTCTCCTGGCCCTGACCTCTAACCAGGGAGCGTTCGACTTCCAGACCCAGGCTTATGAAGGGAAGGCTTTATACGAGCGCGTATTGGAAACAGCAAGTGCCTACGAGCATTCGGACAGGCTGATGTATGTAGTAGGGGCTACGAAGGCTGAGTACTTACAAGATATCAGGAAAATAGTGCCGGAAAGTTTCCTGCTGGTTCCCGGGGTAGGGGCCCAGGGCGGAAGTCTGCAGGACGTCTGTAAGTATGGGATGACCGATGAGGTTGGATTACTAGTGAACTCGACCAGGGGTATTATTTACGCTTCCAAGGGAGCCGACTTTGCGGAAGCAGCGGCCGAAAAAGCAAAAGAGCTCCAGAGCCAGATGGCTGAGGAGCTCCTATAAGAAGACTTTCATATAATTATGTAATTACGGTACCAGGTTTTCTAGGATCTTCTTGATCTGCATGGCCTTGTTTTCGAAATAATCACCCAACTGATCATTGAGTTCTTTCAACTGGTTAGCCTTATCCATTAAATTCTGGTATTGGTACTCCAATAGGGAGACTGTCTGACGGGCGTTTACATTCGGTGTAATCGTTCCAACCCTGCAATATTTATTTTCCATAGATTCGTATTTTTTCTTCTATACAAAGATACGTCCGTTAGCGCTGTTTGGATGTTACACAATTATAGGATTCAACTAATTTATAGGTGATTTATCTATTTTTTAACGTATCCACCCCGTTGCTTTCAATGAATTGACAAAAAATTTACAATTCGATAATTTTCAGAAAGCCCTATCTTTAAAAAAACACCCTCCCTTTTTTAGAAAACTTAATAGGTTACTTATGAATCGTTTTATTCCATGGATTTTCGTTTTGGTATTCATTTTACCCCTCAATGCACAAGAAGACAATTGTGCATGTTGTTCCGTGATTTACGAGGCCTTTGACTTCTGGTTGGGGGAGTGGGAAGTAACAGGCAAGCAAGGAGCGGTATTAGGAACAAATCGTATTACCAAAGTAGAGGACGGCTGTGCATTGCGGGAAGATTGGCAGAGTGCCAATGGCACCTTTACAGGCACCAGTCTTAACTACTATGATAAATCGGGCGGCAGCTGGAAACAATTGTGGGTGGATAATTCCGGGAACCAGCTGGATTTGAGTGGCAACCCGGTGAAGAACGGTATGGTTCTCTCCTCGGAGCCC
>JABDLH010000304.1 GCA_013003145.1 Flavobacteriaceae bacterium
GTACTACAGCCTGGAGTGAACTATTTTTTATTAAAAAAGGCATTGACAACCGTACGTATACTGTAGAATCCCATACCCACAGCGGCAAGGGCAACGATAAAACCTAAAATGAGTACATAGAGGTATAGTGGATGTCCCTCGTTCTTGAAAGCCTGGTAAATTATTACCGGGGCAATAAACATCAGTAAGGCTGTGATGCCCAGGTATTTGACTCCCTTAATCAATAAATCTCTGTCTGTTCTCATAAGCCCGGGCAGTTTTAGTGCAAAAATACCGATTTAGGGGATAGTTTCTTACTGTATGGTCAGGGTATCCCTGAATTCCTGGCAGACGGCAAAATAACCCAGGGCAAAATTATCGGGATCGCCCACATTGTCAAAATTCTCAATATTATCAATTCCGGTAGCATTGATGATATTGCCCCGCACCGTCGCAGCCGGGGTCTGGAAGGGCCCCGCAGTATCACTACCGCTCTGCACGATCAACTGGTTCATATAGTTGTAAAATGATTCATCCACTCCCATCAACCCTATCTCCAGGTTTTGCCCTGATTCAAACGATTGATCATAGAAATAAGAGAAAACAAATTGTTGTCCTTGGTAAAATTCATCTTCGGTGACCAGGTATTCATCAAAACCCAGGTCAAATAAGTAGAAATCATTACGTTCAGCTTCGTCTGTATATGAAATTATCAGCTCGGTCTCATCGCCCTCAAACAGGCTTGCATCCCCTTGTTCCAGGGAATCTATAGGGACACCCGGCACATATTCCGTTCTGGCTATATATAGTTCACCCTGGAAATCTACCTGCAGAATAAGCCTGCCGGAGAGGAAGAAGTCAGTGTTCTTACTGGCTTCATATACCCCGGGTTCTGTCTGAAGCAGTATGATAGAATTGGGGTTCTCGAAAGAAGTTTCCATGTCGATGTTGGTGATGGTCATCTGCTCAACTGCTGTAGCCGGGGTCTCCCCGAAGAAAGAATCGGTAAGGTTAACCTCAATACGTATATTTTGCACGGGTTCTGAAGTATTGATCCGGAGCAAGGCATCTACGATCAGTCGCGGGGCTCCAACCGGGGTGTCGATCTCTACCACATCTTCACAACTGAAGAAGAACAGGTTAATGAATACTAAAATGAGGATCCTTTTCATGATCTTAAAACTTAAAATTGTAAGTAACTGCAGGCACGATCCCGAATATAGAGGTGCGTATGGCTTCATTGGCACCGGTGTCCTGGTTTCGCCTGAAGTTAATAGATGCAGCATTCATCCGGTTATATACGTTGTAAATACTGAAAACCCATTCGGTCTGCAATTTCCTGTTGCGGTTTTTTTTGGGCACCAGGGTTGCTGAAATATCGAGCCTGTGGTAATCGGGCAGTCTTTCCTTATTACGCAGTCCGTAATAGGGCACCGTGAGCCCCTGGAAACCAAATTGCCCAACAGGGTAGTTGGTAGGCTGCCCTGTCTGGTAAATAAAATTACTGTTCAGGCTCCACTTCTCATTGATTTCATAACTTCCGTATAAAGCAATATCATGGGTCTTATCATATGGCGTATTATACCATTCTCCGAAATTAATCCCCGTTTCCTGGTTAGAGCGTCCAGAGTCGCTTACCGGGGAACGGCCCGGTGTTCGCTGTTCCGATTTGGACAAAGTATACGCCAGCCACCCCTGGAAACTGCCTTCATTTTTTCTGAGTAACAATTCTAATCCATAGGCCCTGGCCTGGCCATTCAGGATCACCTGTTCTATTGCGTTGTTGGCGATCAGGTTGGCCCCATCTATATAATCTATCCTGTTCTGAACTTCCTTATAGAAAACTTCGGTCTCAAGGGTATACCTGCTATCGCGGATTTCCCTGAAATAGCCAAAGGCATATTGGTCCAGTAATTGAGGTTTTACAAAAGGACCGCTGGGAGTCCATACATCGAGCGGGGTAGGGGAGCTGGTATTTGAAAGCAGATGGAGGTACTGGGAAAGCCTGGTGTAACTGGCCTTAAGCGCATTTTGCTCATCCGGGGTCCAGGAAAGGGAGATGCGAGGTTCCAGGTTAGTGAAATCGGCCAGCGTGGTACTTCTCCCGGGATTTGTTATTTCTATCGGGTCTGCTTCCTGGTAGATGAGCAGGAAGGGATCAAAAGTAACAGGGCGGTTGTCCTGGTAGCGGTTAAGCTCATCCTGGCCCAGGCGAATAAAATGACTTAGCCTTAGGCCATACTGCATGCTGAAGCTAGGGGACAATTTGTGCTCCACATCCACATAAACTGCGGTTTCATTGGCGTATTTCTGGATCAGCTGCTCTTTTATAATTCCCGAATCTTCCCGGTTTGGTTCAATTTCCCCCGGGTTAAAACGGTAGTAGGTATTCTGCAGACCAAAATTCACTTGTAAAGCATCGGTCAGGTAGTGTTTAAAATCGTATTTCAGGTTAAAATTCTGTATCCCGGAATTCCATCGGAAGCCGACAAAATCGAGTTCAAGTCCGTAGTAATAATCCGAATAGATGAGGGAAAGATTAGAAAAAAGTCGATCAGAGAAAATATGGTTCCAGCGAAAATTGAAAACGCTGTTGCCGTAAGTGTTGTTAAAAACATTGGCGACACTAAATACATCCCTGCCAAAGTACCCTGATAAAAAAAGATTATTCCTGTTATTGATACGATAATTCAGTTTGGTATTCAGGTCGTAGAAATAGGCCTTATTCTGTATATCGAACAAAGGAAGGAACAGGTGTGCATAGGATGCCCGGCCTCCTACCAGGAAAGCCGCAGTATCTTTCTTGATCGGCCCCTCGGCCAGCAACCGGCTGGCAACCAGCCCTATGCCCCCGTTCATCTTAAACTCCTTACTGTTCCCTTCTTTCTGGAAGATCTCCAGTACCGACGACACCCTGCCTCCGTAGCGTGCGGGAATACCGCCCTTGTATAGTTTGATATCCTTAATGGCATCGGGGTTGAATACAGAAAAGAACCCAAATAAATGGGACGAATTAAAGATGGTGGCCTCGTCTAACAGGATCAGGTTCTGGTCTGCTGCCCCACCGCGAACATTGAACCCGGATGATCCTTCCCCGGCATTGGTAACTCCCGGCAGCAACACCAGCGATTTCAGCACATCTGCTTCACCGAGAACTACAGGTATTTTTTTTATGGTTTGCGCAGATAAAGCGTTTACGCTCATCTGGGGTTTGGTAATATCAGTTCTTTCCGCATCTTCGGTCAGGATCACCTCCTGTAACTCCTCGGTCTGTTCGTTCATCCGGAAGTTTCGCTGTATGTTGCGGTTAAATTGTATGGTCTCCCTGATCTCGCTAAAACCCAGGTAGGTAATACGGATCTCGTAATTCCCTTCGGGCAGGGTCAGGGAATAGAACCCATATTCATTGGTAACTGCCCCTGTTCCCAATTCGGGAACAATCACACTAACCCCTATTAAGGTTTCATTGCTGTTTGCTTCTGTTATAGTACCGCTGAGGGTGTATCGCTGTTGAGCATACAGGGAATTCATGACCAGCAGTATGCCTAACAGGGAATAGAAGGTCTTATGCATTCGCAATTTTTATCTAAAAATAGGGAGAATAAACGGATTTGGAACCCGAGTTAAAATAAACAACCCCACGCGTAGGTGGGGTTGAAGATACATTGTGAATACTCGCTTACTTTAATTTAGCAAGGATATCGTTCAGTGTTTTACTGGGTCGCATCGCCTGGGAAGCTTTTTCCGGATCCGGCAAATAATAGCCGCCAATGTCCTGGGGTTTACCCTGTGCGGCAGCCAATTCGCCTATGATCGTATCGGTCTTTTCGCTCATTGCTGCTGCGATTTCCTTATACATTTCTTTAAGCGCAGGGTGGTTATCCTGGGCGGCAATGGCCTCTGCCCAGTACCTGGCCAGGAAGAAATGACTTCCCCGGGTATCCAGTTCGCCCACTTTTCGTGAGGGTGACTTATCATTGTCCAGGAATTTCTCCGTGGCATCATCAAGGGCTTCTGCAAGTGTTTTTGCAGCCGGGTTATCATATTTATCACCGTAAAAGGCCAGGGAAACCGCCAAGGCAAGGAATTCGCCAAGAGAGTCCCACCTCAAATGTCCTTCTTCCAGGAATTGCTCTACGTGTTTTGGAGCAGATCCCCCTGCACCGGTCTCGAATAAACCTCCCCCGTTCATCAAAGGAACAATAGACAACATCTTTGCGCTGGTACCTACCTCCAGGATAGGAAAAAGATCGGTCAGGTAATCACGCAGTACATTACCGGTAACAGATATAGTGTCCTTTCCTTCTTTCATTCGCTTCAGGGTGAATTCTGAAGCTTGGATCGGAGAAAGAATCTGTATATCTAATCCTTCTGCATCCATGGCAGGAAGGTATTGATCTATCTTAGCGATCAGTTGCGCATCGTGGGCACGTTCCTTATCCAGCCAGAAAATAGCCGGTACTTTAGTAGCCCGGGCACGTTGAACTGCTAACTTGATCCAATCTTCCACCGGGGCATCCTTGGTCTGGCACATTCTCCAGATATCCCCTTCAGAGACCTCATGTTCTAAGAGCGTACTATTGTCGTCTGTACGGACTACCCTTACGGTACCCTGGAATGGGATCTCGAAAGTTTTATCATGGGATCCGTACTCCTCTGCTTTCTGCGCCATCAGGCCTACATTGGGTACTGTACCCATAGTGGTGGGATCAAATGCCCCGTGTTCCTTACAAAACTCTATGGTAGCCTGGTAGACTCCTGCATAGCTGCTATCGGGAATTACGGCTTTTGTATCCTGTGTATTACCTTCTGCATTCCACATTTGACCGGAATTCCTGATCATGGCCGGCATAGAGGCATCGATGATCACATCACTTGGAACATGAAGATTGGTTATGCCTTTGTCAGAATTTACCATGGCCAGGTCGGGGCCCTGTTGCATAGCTTGTTCAAGATCCTGCTCAATGGCGTTGCGTTCTGCTTCCGGTAGCGATTGAATCTGGTTATGCAGGCTTTCCAGTCCGTCATTGGCGCTCACGCCAATTTTTTGGAAGGTATCCTCGTATTTTTTAAAGACATCAGAGAAATATTCTTCTACCACGTGTCCAAAGATGATGGGGTCAGAGACCTTCATCATTGTAGCCTTCAGGTGAACAGAGAACAGTATATCTTTTGCTTTGGCATCCTTGATCTCCCGGTCCAGGAATTCGATCAGGGCTTTCTTCTCCATCACCGTGGCATCGATGATCTCCTTGGCCAATAAACTTACCTTCTCTTTAAGAATTTTAACCGTTCCGTCTTGCTGTACCAGTTCTATGCGAACGTCCCCGGCATCTGCGACGGTAACTGACTTCTCGTTAGATCGGAAATCACCTTTACTCATCGTAGCCACGTGAGTTTTGGAATCCTTGCTCCAGGCACCCATGGAGTGCGGATTTTTTTTGGCGTAATTCTTTACGGGTTTTGGTGCTCTCCGGTCAGAATTTCCTTCCCTGAGTACAGGATTCACTGCACTTCCTTTGATTTTGTCGTAGGTAGATTTTATTTCTTTTTCCTCATTGGTTCCAGGCTCATCCGGGTAGTCCGGAAGCGCAAACCCCTTTGATTGCAGTTCTGCAATCGCTTCCTTAAGCTGGGGAATAGAGGCACTGATATTGGGAAGTTTAATGATATTGGCTTCTGGAGTTGTAGCTAATTTTCCCAGCATAGCCAGGTCATCTGTATGCCTTTGAGACTCCTTCAGCCGATCGGGAAATGCGGATAGGATCCTGGCGGCCAGGGAAATATCCCTGGTCTCTATATGAACTCCGGCAGCCTTTCCGAACGCTCTTACAATGGGGAGTAATGAATGGGTTGCGAGGGCTGGAGCCTCGTCAGTCTTGGTATAAATAATACTCGGCATATATTCGTCTAGTTTTCATTTAAGCGTGGCAAATATACAATTTTAAATGGCTCTGTTCATGGAGGAAAGGGGAGAGGCGGCTATATTCTGAAGTTAAAAGAAATTCCCTGGTCAATGCTCTACGTACAGATGCCTGGAAAAACAAAAGCCATATCATTGTAACAAGTACATTGACATGGCTTTTTAGAATCGATCTGCAAACGTCTAGTCCTGTACTCTTGGTACAGTCCGCAACCATTGATTGCATTTGCCTGATCTCATCCACGTTTGAAACATCGTTTTTTCTTAATCGAAATTAAGATTGACTGAATGTTTCTTTTCGTTGTATTAGTTCTTTTATTTTAAATATAAAATCGCAATTCTATACTTAATATACAAGTTCCCACATGTTAACGACAAGCGACAGCCTCCCGTTAGATGCTCATCCTATACCGCTGCCTAATAATTGCTTATTTGGTTTTGGTTAACGGATTATACAACAATACAAAGAACGTTGACTTCGTAATGGTTTTTGAAATTCCATGGACTGGATATTTCCGAAAACCATAAATTAAAAATACAACAATTTATATCCCTGTGCAAGTTTTGTAAGCAATTTAAAATCAACAGTTTATGAACTTCAATTATCAACAATTGTTCATAAGCTCTGAACCGGCATATTTTCCTAGTACACTGATAATCAACGATGCCGGATAAACGAGTCCATCAACGTGTATCCGTGCCTGTTGAGGAATCACGCTTTAGTTGGCGCTGTATCTTGCGAATGGCAGATTCGATGGATTTTTCCGGTTCAATAATGTTGTATTCTCCCCAGAAATCGGGATCAGAGAAACCGCTGGCCTCATCGGCCAGGATTACGGATGGTCTCAGCCTTTCACGAGCTTTAGGCAGTTCTCCACCAGTATTGACGAC
Organism: Flavobacteriaceae bacterium; assembly: GCA_013003145.1. Classification (GTDB taxonomy): domain Bacteria; phylum Bacteroidota; class Bacteroidia; order Flavobacteriales; family Flavobacteriaceae; genus Zeaxanthinibacter. Next base: position 6,794 of record JABDLH010000304.1, read on the forward strand.
CCAGTCTGTAACCGCCATTTCGCAGGTGAGGCTGTAAACCGAATTAAATAATTTGCGATCCCAGTCTATCTTAAATTCGAGAAAAACATTGCTATACCCATAATACCATTTTCCTCCTTTATTCAGATAATCTACCCTATAGGCAACCTGGGTGGGAAAGACATCGGCATTTTGCGGTTTTTTGCGAACGAACATCCTGCTGGCTTCCCACTTGTTGGTAATATTCAATGAAAAAATGGCACTGGTCAGCACTTTTTGTTCTGCCTCTATATAAAGCTTGCCTTCATACATCGGTTCAGCGATCTGCGGGCGCTGCTTAAAATTGACTACGTACACCAGTTGGTCATTGATCCTGGTAGAGCGGTCAAAACTAAAATCGTAAAGATCTATGGATTCTTCCGTGAACAGGTAATCCGGGTATTTCACAATATCGACAAAAAGGGTGTTGTAAGGGCCACCCTGCAATTTAAGTACAAGGGTGTCTAATTTGCTGTAATCTGTACTTTTACGGGCTTTATACAGTTCTACCACGTCGTTCCTGCCTGTAGTGTAGGGTGTTTTATAAATATTGACCACGGCTTCGGACAGGGAGACATTCCTTCTTCGTCTTTTAATGGTCTCCCGGTAAAAGGCGGTCATGAGCATGGGGTCCGTAACGTAATTTGCTCCCTTGTTTCTCAAGGTCTCTTTCACGAGTACCACGGCGTTACGAGGTGCGCTGATATTAACTTCCGGGAGTTCTGTAATGGCGATCTCCAGTCGTATGGTATTCTCGTCCTGCCTCAATGTAGCTAAGGGAATCACCTTAGAAGTGTAGCCCAGGAATGATACCTGTATCCTGGCATCCAGCAAATCGTTGGGAACCTTTAGTAGGAATTCACCGTCTGTATTGGTCACGGTACTGATATTGTTCTCTTGCAGGCCAACACTGGCGAATACCAGCGGTTTCCCGTTTTCTGCATCCACGACTTCACCTTTGTACTGGGTGAACGCCTGCGCGGAGGATTCCTGCCCGGTTATCACAAGGGGAAGTAACAATAAGAACAAGCACAATGATCTAAGCAAGGGTAATAGATTTGCCTTTCCGTGTCTTATAGCGGAGATATATAATGTTGTATGCATGATTTTGGATGTTTGCTTCTCTAAGTTACGCATTAATGAGCTATATCGGAAGCTAATTAACACTTGAAGCCCTGATATTGTGGAGCCTACAAAAAAATAAAGCACATCGGTGGGATGTGCTTTTTTACTTTACAGGATTTGTTTTTATTCTTCCGGGAAATCCGGGTTTTCCATAATCTCCGCGATCTGTGCATTATGCCTGGCTGTATGGCCAGACATGAAAAGTACAGCCTGGTATGCGTCAATCGTTCCGAAAGGCATCTGGGCAAAATGATTCCTGAGATCATCCTCTGTTTCCTTCATATATTCAATATGAGTTTCCCTGGCCTCTTCAAAGGCTTCCAGGGTTTCGTCAAAGTCTCCAAACTTCCCGCTCGGTTCAAAAGCCTCTGCAGTTTTAATCTTCTGGTCACGATTTGTGATCATCGCCAGGATATCGGCATCAGACATTTTAACTTCCGAACGCATATCGGCATTGGCAGGGGACTCTAATGTTCCCTTTAACATATCCCCGATCATTTTCTCGGAGATCGCTAAGTGTTCTACACACTCGGCTACCGACCAGGATTCCGGGCTGCTCTTAAAATTTAGTTGTTCCTCTGACAGACCTTCAATCGCGTTCATCAGGTTATCTCTGGTTTCTTGCAAATGGTCTACTGCCATCGTTCGTTCCTCATCCGTCAGTTTCAGACCGGACATACCAAACCCCATCAGTAAAAGGGCGAAAAGGATAGTGCTGATTTTTTTCATAAGACTATATTTTAATAAGTGGAGTGTGTTTAAGTCGTTACATGTCAGGGTGATATCCCTTGATAAACGACTGTTTAAGATACTCCAAAATCTCTATATATCCTTTAAAATGCCCCCTTATTTTGAGTGGGTGCCCAGAAAAACATTTACCCCAGGGGGGATAGGATTCCCAGCAGCTCTCCTGAGCATAACTATCTGCCCGGTATGCCAGATAGCATCAGACACCGGGCCGTTGATGAGGTTCCAGAAGGTGAATTCTGAAGATCCCTTCTCACTGCTGAAC
>JABDLH010000157.1 GCA_013003145.1 Flavobacteriaceae bacterium
CTGCTGGGTTATGAGATGGCTATCCGGAGTTTCCTTAAAGATTAAGCGCTGTTATCCCCTGGCCAATTTTCCACTCTTGTGGAAGTATTTCTGTTCTATATAAAAAGTGCCGAATGGCAGCAGGGAAGCGACAAACAAGATCAGGAAGCGCTTAAAGCTCCATTTCAATTCGTAACATACCCATATAGCCATCAAGGCATAGGCGATAAAAAGCACACCATGGGCGTAACCGATGTATATGTTGGGTTCAGGAATACCCGCCCAATATTTCAACGGCATACTGAAACCCATTAAAAGGAGGAACGAGATTCCCTCGGCAATGGCAATGGCTCTGAATAATGGTATCATAGCTAATTTAAATGACCGCGACCCATCAGCAGTGTTTTCACAGCAGGACGGGTCGCGGAATATTATTTAATTCAGTTTCACTTAGAGGTGGATCACTTCATCATAGGCATCGGCAACAGCTTCCATTACCGCCTCGCTCATGGTAGGGTGAGGGTGGACCGCTTTCAGGATCTCGTGACCGGTAGTTTCTAACTTTCGGGCTACAACCGCCTCGGCGATCATATCCGTAACCCCGGCTCCGATCATATGGCAACCTAGCCATTCTCCGTATTTAGCATCGAAGATGACCTTTACAAAACCGTCCGAATTCCCTGATGCCTGGGCTTTACCACTGGCTGAAAAAGGGAATTTCCCGACTTTGATCTCGTAACCTTTCTCTTTGGCCTGTTTTTCTGTAAGACCTACAGAAGCTACTTCGGGCATACAGTAAGTACATCCCGGGATATTACCGTAATCCAGGGGCTCAACATGCATTCCGGCAATCTTTTCCACACAGAGTATCCCTTCTGCAGAGGCAACGTGGGCCAATGCCTGTCCCGGGGTAACATCCCCGATAGCATAGTAACCCGGAATATTGGTCTGGTAGTAATCGTTAACAAGGATCTTATCACGGTCTGTGGCAATTCCAACCGATTCCAGGCCGATATTTTCAATATTGGATTTTATTCCTACAGCCGAAAGAACGATATCCGCTTCCAGCACTTCTTCGCCCTTAGCGGTTTTAACGGTTGCTTTTACACCATCGCCGCTGGTATCAACTTTGGTCACCTCTGCGGAGGTCATAATCTTGACTCCGGATTTTTTAAAGGTGCGTTCTAATTGTTTAGAAACTTCTTCGTCTTCCAGGGGTACAATGCTGGGCAGGAATTCCACAACAGTTACCTCTGTACCCATGGCATTGTAGAAGTAGGCAAACTCGATACCGATGGCACCGCTACCTACGACGATCATTTTCTTTGGTTGTTTTTCCAGGGTCATCGCCTTCCGGTACCCGATCACTTTTTTACCGTCCTGTGGCAGGGCAGGCAGTTCACGGCTCCTCGCCCCGGTGGCAATGATGACATGGTCTGCACTGTATTCAGTTTCTTTACCGTCTTCTCCTTTAACACTTACTTTCTTGCCCGATTTCAAAGTTCCGAAACCGTTGATGACCTCAATTTTGTTCTTCTTCATCAGGAACTGCACACCTTTGCTCATTCCATTTGCAACATTCCGGCTTCTCTGCACCACTGCATCAAAGTCCTTATCTACATCCTTCGCAACAAGACCATAGTCTTCAGCGTGCTGCAGGTATTCAAATACCTGTGCAGATTTAAGAAGGGCCTTGGTCGGGATACATCCCCAGTTAAGGCAGACGCCGCCCAGGCTTTCTTTTTCAACGATGGCCGTTTTAAAACCAAGTTGAGATGCCCTGATCGCCGTAACGTAGCCTCCAGGACCACTTCCCAGTACAATTATGTCAAATTTGCTCATCTATTTAAGTGTTTGAGATCGTTATTTTGAAGTGGCAAAGTTACGAAACCTAACTGAAAGCCCATAGACTAAAAATCGGCTCTTTACAGCGGAGGTCCCTGAAATGTCTTTTAGGCATAAAAAAAGGAAAGACGTAAATTCTTTCCTTAAAGCCGAGTTTTACCAATCCCTATTCTGCGGGTACAAAATCAAGTGCTGCCCCGTTAATGCAGTGCCGTTTCCCGGTGGTGGCTTTTGGCCCGTCATCAAATACGTGCCCCAGGTGACCTCCACAAACTGCACAATGTTCTTCTGTACGTTTGTAACCGATTTTATAATCCACATCATAAGCTACATTACCATCAATGGCACGGTCAAAACTTGGCCAGCCCGTACCCGAATCAAATTTATGTTCACTTTCAAAGAGGGGAGTTTTACAAGCGGCGCAAACATAGGTTCCCTTTTTCTTAATATCCAGCAATTCACTGCTGAAGGGGTTCTCGGTGCCTGCTTCCCGGAGAATAAAGAATTCCATATCGCTGAGCTCTTTACGCCACTCAGCCTCCGTTTTACTAACGGCAAATTCCTTGGCTGTTTCCTTTTTCTCATCAGCTTTCTCCGAATGGTCCTGGGAGTTCCCTTTGCATCCAAGAAGAGCAAAGGTCCCGATGATTAATATTTTCCTGATCATAGCAATTTTTTGTTTTTAGACGAATCAATAAGATAATCCTTTCATTCCATAAAAAAAAAGACCCCCGGACAATTAGCGGGGGTCTTAAGTTTAAGTTGTTAAGCTTAATTCATTATATGTTTTTCTACCTGGGATTCGGAAAATTGCAGTTGCTTCATTACGGCATCCAGGTTAGCAGTATCTATATTGTTACTCTGTACGTAATCGGCTGGAAGAATTGCGATACGGAATACCTGGTTCTGCGTATCTCCGGGTGGCAGCAAACTCAGATCAAAGTCTGATTCCAGGAACATACTGACATCAAAAAAGGTGTGGTCGTAATTGTATTGCAGTAAGCCTTCGTTGAGGATCCGGGTCTGGGGGAGTAACCTCCAGATATCCACAGCCTCGCCGTTCCCGTCTTCGGTCTGCTCCCAAAGAATATACACCAGGACCACATCAGATTCAAATACTTCTACCGTCTGCGGGAATTCATAAAAGATCGAGTAATCATTCTGGGGGGTAAAACTACCCTCTATTTCGATAACCTGTCCGAGGATGTTCACCCCGTCAGCCCCATCAGCTCCGTCAAATCCATCAAATCCGGGAGGTCCCGGGGGTCCTGCAGGTCCTTCGCAGGCAAAAAAGATCAGGCTTATCACGGCAGTAATCATTATGGTAAATCGTTTCATATCAGTATTGGTTTTAAATGAATATAGGTCCCCGGTCTAAGGGATGTTTCTTAGTACTTTACAAAAAGCGTTCCAAAAATTTTCTTAAGATTAAATTTATAACCGTATCACGCTAATGCAAAACCGGAAATTTTTTGCTGTTCCCGGAACTAGCATTGAGGAAGGCGTAGTTAATAGGTTGCAGCATTTTCAAAAGTCTATGACGGCTATCTTCCAGGAATTCAATCGCTTAATTATATCCCTAAGTGTTTCGATCCGGGATTTTGAATTGCAAGCTCCCATTCCCAGGGTGTACTTGGGCAGGTTCCAGATGCTGCAACTTTTAAAATCCCGGGTTTCTGAAAATTAAATTGTCCTATATTTATTGCGTTGTTGAAGCAATTATCCTGCCTGTAAGAGGGGTAACCTTCAGAATCAGCCGCAAACAAACTCGACTAAAAAAACGATCAAATGAAAAAACGCAAACTGGGGTTTTGGGAAATCTGGAATATGAGTTTTGGTTTCCTGGGGATTCAATTTGGATTTGCCCTGCAAAACGCTAACACTTCAAGGATCTTCGAAACCCTTGGAGCCCAGGTTGATGATATCCCAATTCTCTGGATAGCGGCACCGGTTACCGGTTTGGTGGTCCAACCCATCATTGGGTATTTTTCGGATAGGACCTGGACAAGGATGGGAAGAAGGCGTCCCTATTTCATGGTCGGAGCCGTATTGGCTTCAATCGCCCTATGTATCATGCCGAATTCTCCCTCGCTTTGGGTGGCAGCAGGGATGCTTTGGATCATGGATGCGTCTATTAATGTATCCATGGAGCCTTTCAGGGCTTTTGTCGGCGATAACCTGCCGTCGGACCAGCGTACCCTGGGCTTTGCCATGCAAAGCTTTTTTATCGGTATAGGGGCGGTTGTGGGCTCAATGATGCCTTATATCTTTACCAATTGGCTGGGTATTAGTAATACGGCCCCGGAGGGAATCATTCCTGATTCCGTGAAATGGTCGTTTTATGTTGGGGCCATAGTATTTTTCTTAGCAGTGCTCTGGACGGTCATTCGCTCTAAAGAATACACACCGGAAGAAATGGAAGCCTTTGATGAAAATAAGGCGGTTACCCTGCCCGAGATCACGCCGGCCGAGAATGAGGACAGGATCAGCAAATTGAGAAAATACGGCGTTATTTTAACCCTGGTCGGTGCTCTGGGCACCTTAATACCCTACCTTTTAGACTTGCATAAGGAATTATACATTCTTACCATTGGGCTGCTTACCGTGGGAATTCTGTTCCTGGTATCTTCCTGGGTGCGCAGGCGAAAAGGGCGAACCGGGTTCGTAATCATTATGACAGACTTGCTGTACATGCCCGATACCATGAAACAATTGGCATGGGTACAGTTCTTTTCCTGGTTTGCCCTTTTTTCTATGTGGATATATACTACGCAAGCGGTAACTGGGCACGTTTACGGCACCACAGATACTACTTCCCAACTTTATAACGACGCTGCAGACTGGGTCACCGTCCTATTTGCCATTTATAATGGGGTAGCGGCCCTGGTCGCCTTCCTGTTACCGGTAATGGCCAGGAAGACCAGTAGGAAAATGACCCACCTGCTGGCCTTGTGTTTGGGAGGAGTCGGGCTGATCTCGGTCTACTTTATCGCATGCCCGGAAATGTTAATTCTTTCTATGGTAGGTGTCGGGATTGCCTGGGCAAGCATACTTTCTGTACCTTATGCTATGCTCGCAGGGGCCTTGCCACCAAAAAAAATGGGGTATTATATGGGAGTGTTCAACTTCTTTATCGTAATTCCTCAGATGGTCGCTGCCACCATCCTGGGATTCATGGTCAGTGGTTTTTTCAACGGGGAACCGGTTTATGCCCTGATCGTTGGGGGATTATCAATGATCCTTGCCGGGCTACTTACTCTAAAAGTAAATGACCGGGCCACCATAGACCTCAAGGACGTGGGGCATTAGTAGCTTTGATGGTTTAGGTCTGGCTGGTTAAAGGACAGAGATACTAATAAGACCTATGAGTACCTATGCTAAACCAAGGGTGCCTGACTGGCATAAGAATGCTACCCTCTACGAGGTGAACCTCAGGCATTATACCCCGGAAGGAACGATCAAGGCTTTTTCCGCTCACCTTCCCCGGCTGAAACAGATGGGGGTGGATATCCTTTGGTTTATGCCGCTGCATCCGGTCAGTAAGAAAAAACGCAAAGGAGAACTGGGGAGTCCATATGCCGCAGCCCATTACACCAATATTAACCCCCTGTTTGGGACTGATAGGGATTTCAGGAATCTACTTCAACATGTTCGCCTCCTGGGCATGCACACTATTATAGATTGGATACCGAACCATACCGGTTGGGATCACCCATGGATAACAGACCACCCGGAATGGTATCATCAAGATGATCAAGGCAATATTATTGATCCTATCAATCCGTATTCCGGGGAGTCATGGGGATGGACCGATGTCGCAGCTCTGGATTACAGTAACAGGGAGATGCGGAATGCTATGATCACTGCCATGAGGTACTGGGTAGAAGAAATGGGGGTGGATGGCTTCAGGGTGGATGTGGCCCACGGCGTCCCATTCGATTTCTGGGAAGAATGTACAGATGTGCTATATGCCATTAAACCTCTTTTTATGCTGGCAGAGGCCGAAGTCCCGGAGCTCCTGAACAGTGGTTGTTTTGTAATGGATTACGGCTGGGATATGCATAAGCTGCTGAGAAGGATCGCAAAGTATAAAGGAGCAACCAGGAAGGAGGGTCCGCAGCTCGTACAGGGAAACCTGCCGGAAAGTGATGCAGAAAGCATTAGCCGGGAGGCCCATGCCTGTGATATTGACAAATTGTTAGCCGTGCGCGATAGCAGGTATCACCGTGGTTACCAGATGTACTTTACTTCTAACCACGATGAGAATGCCTGGTCCGGGACTGCTTACGAGTGGTTTGGTGACGGGCACGAGGCTTTCGCGGTCTTAACCGCTACTTTTAGTGGAATGCCCTTGTTGTATTCCGGGATGGAATCTGCCATAGATAAGCAGTTCAGGTTCTTTACAAAAGATGAGATCGACTGGGGAGATTTCAGGAACGCTGCTTTTTATGAGGCGCTTTTTAAACTAAAACACCGGAACAAGGCCCTTTGGAATGGCAGCCATGGAGGGAAATTGCTAAAAATTCCAACAGGGCAGGACCGGGATATCTATGCCTTTAGCAGGGAAAAAGAAGGGGACCGGGTGGTAGTTCTGATCAACCTGTCTTCCAATCATCACACTATCCATTTGAACCTCCATTTGTCGGGGGGACCGTATTATTCCCTTTTCACTGGAGATAAGGCTGATTTTCATCAGCAACAGACTTTTCTCTTGGGTCCTTGGGATTACCGGGTCTTCTCCAATCGATAATGGATCATTTTTATTATATTCCATATCGCGAGTTCCCTATTTAGCTGTTGTCGTGAACATCAGAAGCTTAACGTTTTAAGATCAAGTGTAGGCTGCGGTGTGTTATTGCAATAGAAAAATAGTACATTTAAAAACCTAACCGAACAAACCAGAATTATGTACAGACAGCAGCGTGTCGTTATAGAGGATATAAAACCTCAATTGCAATGTGGTGCCTTTTTTATAAAACGCGTCGTAGACGAAACAGTAACCGTCAGTGCCGATATCCTTCCGGATGGTCATGATGTAATGCAGGCCGAGGTGCGGTACAGGCATGAAGATGAAAAGGCCTACAGTGAGAGCCGTATGGAGAAGGAAGGAAATGACCGATATTCTGCAACTTTTAAAGTAGAAAAGCAAGGCTTCTATGAATATTACATCCGGGGTTGGGTCGATTACGCGCTCAATTGGCAGCATGGTATTGAAGCTAAGCTGAAAGATGCACAACATGTCAAAAGCGAATTACTGGATGGTGTACAATACCTGGAGTATCTGCAATCCGTACTAAAAGGAAAACAAAAACAGCAGATCGCTGAATGGGCTTCAAAATTCCAGGATGATAAGGCATACGATCAAGCGGTGCAGATCGCTGTCTCCGAAGATCTGCACCAGCTTTTCTTACAACACCCTCAACGCATTCTCGCCAACGAATCCAAGGTTCTTAAAGTTTACGTAGACCGGAAAAAGGCAAATTTCAGTACCTGGTACGAATTTTTCCCTCGTTCGGCCTCCATGGAGGAAGGAAGACACGGAACTTTCAAAGACTGTGAACGGCTGCTCCCCCGCATTGCCAATATGGGCTTTGACGTGCTTTATTTTCCACCCATTCACCCCATAGGGGAGGTAAACCGGAAAGGAAAGAATAATGCGACCAAGGCCAGGGAAGGCGACTCCGGGGTACCATGGGGAATCGGTTCCCGTCATGGCGGGCATAAAGCCATTCACCCGGAATTGGGAACGGAAGACGATTTTAAGCAATTGATCAATTCGGCAGGGGATCACGGGATCGAGATCGCGATGGACCTGGCCTTCCAGGCAGCCCCGGATCATCCCTATGTAAGTGAACACCCGGAATGGTTCAGGAAGAGACCGGACGGAACTATTCAGTATGCAGAAAATCCTCCGAAAAAATACCAGGATATTGTCAATTTTTATTTTGAAACTCCTGCATATAAAGAATTATGGCAAGAACTCCTGAGTGTTACCCTGAAGTGGGTAAACTTTGGGATACGAATCTTCCGGGTAGATAATCCACATACCAAACCCTATTATTTCTGGCATTGGCTGATCGCCGAGGTGAAAAAGGATCACCCGGATGTACTATTCCTGGCCGAGGCATTCTCCAGGCCCAGGATCATGCAGCAGTTGGCTAAACAGGGCTTTTCACAATCTTACACCTATTTTACCTGGAGGGTAAATAAGCACGAGCTCACCGAATATATGACAGAGCTGACGCAATCCGAGATGCGCGAGTACTACCGGCCCAATTTCTGGCCGAACACCCCGGATATCAACCCATACCACCTGCAGGGAGCTAACGAGGCCATGCACCTGATCCGGTATGCGCTGGCGGCAACACTGTGCGGTAATCTCGGTATCTATGGTCCCGTATTCGAATTCATGGAAACTGATGCGATCCCCGGCAAAGAAGAATATCTTAATTGCGAGAAATACGAGATCAGGCATTGGGATTGGAACCATGAAAATAAACTGACCTACCTGATAACAAGGATCAACGAAGCCCGTAAGCATTACAGCTCACTGCAGCAGACCAATAATATCAGGTTCTGTTTTGTGGAAAACGATCAATTGCTGGCTTTCCATAAGTGGAGCGATGATGGTCATGATGAAACCCTGGTTGTAATTAGCCTGGATCCACACCATGAGCAACAGGGAATCATTCAGTTGCCTCTAGATAGCCTCGGAATACATGCAGGACATAGGGTAGAGGTTCGCGATGTTATCACCGAAAATACATATACCTGGAACCAGGAATGGAATTTTGTGGCCCTGAACCCCAATCTTCCCTTCCATATTTTCCATCTAAACAAATAATCTATGTCTGAAAAGAACAACAAACCGGTAGAACAAGCGCCTTCCGTCTTTGATTCGGCCTGGGAAAACTTATTGGAAAATGACAGTTTCATTGAATATTTCCTTTGTGATGTTCTTGAAGATTATGTAACAAAACAGCGTTGGTACGGGGGCAAGTCCAGTAAGCTGAAATATATTGAACTCTCAGAGTATTTCAGGATTCAGCAGCACGAAGAAGTGTATTATGGACTGCTGCTTGAAGTGAATTTTGAAGAAGCTTTCTACCAGCATTATTTTCTCCCTATTGCCTTTGTATCCGACGAGAACTTTGCAGAAAAGGACCGAATACTCCCTGTATCTATTAACGGGCAGGATGGTTATATCATCGATGCTCTCAACCTGGAAGCTTTCCGTAAACTGGTGTTTGAGCGCATAGTGACGGCCATCCCCAACGACCGCACAAAAGTGCGTTACCACAATAGTGTTCACCTGAAGGATACCGAGTATCGTTCGTCCCGCTTTATGGGCATGGAGCAGAGCAATACCTCCATTATAATTAATGATAAGTATGTGATCAAGTTCTTCCGCAGAATTTATTCGGATACAAATCCTGATTACGAAATGAGTTGCTTCCTGTCCGAAATCAAGGGGTATAAGAATACTCCCCCTTATTGCGGTAGTATCAATATCGTGGATATTGAGGGAGTCATGGTCACCATTGCACTTATGCAGGAATTGGTGGAGAACCAAGGCGATGCCTGGGAATACATGCTCAAAGAACTGAAGGTTGTTTTTGGAAACCTATCTGCAAAAAGAATCAGTATAGATAAACTGCCCGGGACACAGATGTTCAAATCTTTGGAAATCAATGATGTACCCCCGCAGATCATTGATTGGGTAGGTCTTAACCTCTTTCTTAAACTACAGACCTTAGCCACCCGGACAGCAGAAATGCACATCGCACTCGGCTCAGAATTTGGCGATACCGCCTTTACCCCGGCTCATTTTAACGGGGACTACGAGGTATGGCTTAAGAACCGGCTGTTGTACCAGTTCCAGAACCGCCTCAATATCGTCGAAAACAA
>JABDLH010000013.1 GCA_013003145.1 Flavobacteriaceae bacterium
TATTTTCAGAATCGTAGCAATGCGCAAAGAGGTAAGCTTCATTCTTAAAATGATTGATCGCGATTATATTCTGGTATACCGCGTAATAGATATCCGGGATGTCGAGGTTACCTTCTTTTTTTTGGATAGAGACATCTTCAAAATAGCGGACCGCGTCATAGGCCATATAGCCAAAAAGCCCATTGTTGATGAACTTAAAACCGTTGTTCTGGGCTTTGAACTGCTGACTGAATTCATGGATGATGGAGGGGATATCATCCCCTGCAGTAATGGCCTTTTCTTTACTGCTGCCGTCGGGGAATTTCCACTTAATTTTCTCGTCCTGTATCCCAATCGATGCTATGGGGTTACAACAGACATAAGAGAACGTATTGTCATTTGCCCTGTAGTCACTGCTTTCTAACAGTAAACTATGGGGAAAGCGGTCCCTGATCTTCAGGTATACGCTGACCGGGGTAATGGTATCGGCCAGTATCTTTTTATGATGTGTTGTTAATTGATATGCCATGTTCTGGTCTATTCAGTTTAATTCAGCTGTTAGGTCTTGCCACAAAGGGGTATAAAAGCAAAAAGGCTTGTCGTGATTGACAAGCCTTTTTGTACAGTACAGATACAAGGGTGCTTAGCTCACGACTTCAGACGTAAGTTTTTCCACCACCATGTATGTACTGTAGATATTTTCATAGCCTCAAATATAGAAAGGAATTTTATAAATACCATAGGCACTGAAAAAAAAATCCGGACCCTTTTAGCGGATCCGGATCGTTTATATGGCTGATGATTAGAACTGCAGGTCTACGACCAGGTCAAATTCATCATAGATGGTCTTATCTCCAAGATTGTCAAAGAAACTTCCGGAACCGTATCGAACATTGTACTCCGCGCGGTCTACCTTTAAAGTGGCAGTTGCCTTGTTCCCGTATACAGACATATCAAAAGTTATCGGTTTGGTGATGCCTTTGATAGTCAGGTCCCCGGTTACTTCGTACGAATTCTTCCCGGTAGCCTCAACTTCCGTGATGACCAGGTTAGCTTTTGGGAATTCAGAAACCGAGAAAAAATCTTCAGACTTCAGGTGTCCTTCTAATTTCCCTTTAGACTCTCCTTCCAGGTCAGTCGCTACGAGGGTCGTCATATTTACGGTGAATTCACCTCCAGTAAGCTGATCATTGTCAAAAACAAGTGCGCCGTTCTCCAATTCAACTTCGCCGTAATGTGAGCCGGTTACCTTATAAGCTTTCCAGGTTACCGTGCTTTTCTCGGTATTCACTTCTTTCTTTACTTCTTCCACCGGATTAGTGGTATTGGCAGTAGCTCCGGTTACGATGGCTAAGGCCAGGATCAATGCATTCTTTTTCATTCTGTTTGTTTTAAGGGATTAAAATTTATCTAAAAGGGTATTCAATTGTATTAAATCTTCTTTGGAGAAACCAGATAAGAGTTCATCTTCGGTATGCGAGACGATTTCATCCAATTTCAATAATAGTGCTTTGCCTTCGTCCGTAATGGTAATCTCTATTTTTCGACGGTTACTTGGGCATACCATGCGGTTAACCAGTCCTTTGCCCAGTAACTTATCCACCAACCTGGTGGTATTACTTTGTTTAGAGATCATCCTTTCATTCAGGGTCTGAAGGTTAGCCGCTTTTCCGTTCTGACCCCTAAGGATCCTAAGGACATTAAATTGTTGTTGTGAAATGTCGTATTCTTTAAGGGCAGCCGCGTACTGTTCGTTCACCTTGTTACTCACCAGGATAAGGTGGATCAGGGAACGACTTTCCAGTGGCATGGGCTTTTCCGTTTTAAGAATCATCTCAACATTCATGTCTCTACAACAATTGTATATACAAATGTATACTTAATTTGAAGGCAATCAAGTTTTGCTGCGATAAATTTTTGTTAAATTATAGCAGCGGAAAAGGTCAATATTTAATTTTAATATGAAAAGACATAAATGAAGTTCGTATTTCCTTATTTGATCCTCCTGATGGTATTGACAGCTTGTCAACCGGACAAGAAAAAGAATACCATGAGTTTTATGGATGAAAGTACCCCTAAGAATATAGTCGAAGGGCCGGATTTTAGCGTACCGGTATACGATTTTGATGAGTTCGAGACACTCTTGGAGCAAGATGATGAATATACATACATCATCAATTTCTGGGCTACCTGGTGTGCTCCCTGCGTAGCCGAGTTGCCATTTTTTGAAAAGTTGGGGGCTGCCTATCCCGACGAAAAGATCAGGGTAGTCCTGGTTAATCTGGACATGGCCAAGATGTGGGATAGTCACCTTGTCCCCTTTTTGGAGAACAGGGATTTAAAGTCATATGTCCTGGTATTAGATGACCCCAGTCAGAATTCCTGGATCCCGAAAGTGGATAAAGACTGGTCCGGTGCCATACCTGCCACTTTGATCTATAACAAGAGGCAGCGCAAATTTTACGAGAAACCTTTCAGTTTTGAAGAACTGCAGACAGAGCTAAATTCTTTTTTAAATCATAGAACCCATGAGACTTCCGATCACTCTTCTGACACTAGGCGCGGCACTCCTGGCTTTAGCGTTCAGCCCGGGACTTCCGGGAACAGCTAAGGGCTACAGCATTGGAGATGTTGCCACAGATTTTGAATTAAAAAATATTGACGGGAATACCGTTTCCCTGGCAGATTATAAGGATGCCAAAGGCTTCCTGGTAATTTTCACCTGCAACACTTGCCCTTATTCAGTGGCTTACGAGGACCGCATCATCGCCCTGGATCAAAAATACAAGACCTTGGGGGTCCCGGTAATTGCCATCAATCCTAACAACCCCAAAGTGCAGGCGGGAGACAGTTTCGAGAAAATGAAACAACGTGCAAAAGAAAAGAACTTCACCTTTCCTTACCTCCTGGATGAAGGGCAGAAGATTTTCCCGCAATACGGGGCCCAGAGAACTCCGCATGTATTCTTGCTGGAAAACCAGTCCAAGGGCTATGTGGTCAGGTATATTGGTGCCATTGATGATAATTATGCGGATGCCGATAAGGTTACCGAGCCCTTCGTGGAGAATGCAGTAGACGCCATGCTTAACGGCCAGGAGATTGCTGTGACCAATACCAGGGCTATCGGTTGTACCATCAAGACCTGAATGCTGAAATTTCCTTTTCAGATAGTGTTTTCTCATACCGGATTTTTACTTTTGTGAATCAAAATCAGAGATATGGCCGATTTAACACAAGACGAATGGGCGTCAAAACTGCAAGATGATGACAACGCGGTTATCCTTGACGTTCGCACCGATGAAGAAGTAGAAGAGGGGATAATTCCCAATGCTATCAATATCGATATTTATAAAGGGCAGGATTTCATCAACGAAATTGATAAGCTCGATAAATCTAAAAACTATTATGTGTATTGTCGTTCCGGGAACCGTAGCGGGCAGGCCTGTGCCCTTATGAACAATATGGGATTCCAGACGGCGTACAACCTCTTAGGCGGTTTTAGCGAATGGGAAGGAGAGGTTGCTGAGTAAGCAGACCCTATTTTATCCCGTATAAAAAAGCAGACTTAAAATTCATGCCGGAGCCGGCATGAATTTTATTAGGTACACTGCATTCTTTTTGCATACTCAGACTTTATTATTCGGGTATGCGAGAGGATTTATTGCATTTTGTCTGGCAACACCTGAAAATTCCGCTCAGGCTGAAGACTACTGAGGGCGTGACCCTGCAGATTCTTCACCCCGGGGAACCTAATGATGCTTCCGGCCCCGATTTTTTTAATGCCCGGTTATTGATAGATAATATTCACTGGGCTGGAAATGTGGAAATGCACCTGCGATCGTCAGATTGGTATGCACACGGGCACCAGGATGATCCAAAGTATACCAAGGTGATCCTTCATGTGGTCTATGAGGACGACATGCCCGTAACCAGGGGAGATGGGCAGCTTTTGCCCACCCTGGAGCTACGCTCTTATATCGCCCCAGGGATCATTAACAGCTATCGGTCCCTGCTGTCTTACCATGGAAAGGACTTTATCAATTGTGAAAAGCTGCTCCCGGGCATACCCCCGGTCTTGCTTAGCTCCTGGATGGAGGAATTATACCGGAGAAGGCTGACTGCGCAATCTGATTTGCTTAATCGCCAATATCAATTGCATAATAAGGACTGGGAGCAATTGTTGTTTATTTCGTTGATGAGGGTTTTCGGATCGCAGAAAAACGGAGCTTTTTTTTCGGAAGCTGCGGGTCGGCTCAATTTTTCGGTCATTAGGAAATTATCTGCTTCTGTCCAGGCACTGGAGGCTTTGTTCTTCGGTATGGTCGGAATGCTGAGAAGGAAACAGGGAACGGATCCCTATTATTTTCAACTGCAAAGAGAATTTGCTTTCCTGAAACGCAAGTATGGTATGCTGCCACCTGCCGGGAGAAGCCCGGAGTTTTTTGGGCAGCGACCTTCTAATTTTCCAACGATAAGGCTTGCACAACTTGCTATGCTGTACCATACAAGCCCTAAGCTGTTCAGTGAGACCATAGGCATCGCTACTAAAGAGGAGGCCTACACCTTGTTTTCGGTTGCGGCCTCTCCATACTGGAACACCCACTACCTCTTTGGAAAGTCTTCCCGGAATTGGCCTAAAAGAGTGAACAAGAGCTTTATAGACTTGATTCTACTGAATGCTGTAATCCCTTTAAAAGTAGCATTTGCAAGCCAGAGGGGGAAGGATATTAGGTCAGAAATGCTGGCTTTCGCCAGCGAGATCAAAGCCGAGAAGAATGGACCGATCAATAAATTCAAGACCCTGGGAGTACATCCGGGGCATGCACAACAAAGCCAGGCCTTGTTAGAACTGTACAGTAAGTATTGTAGAAAGCACCAATGCCTTAGATGTGCAGTAGGGAGGCAATTATTGAATCAAATATAGTATTTTTGATCCATGAACGTATTCTACCAACTGTTGTACTTCTTCCAGAAACGCGGCTACGCGGTCTGTGGTCGGATTGCAGAACGACTGGGAATCCGGGCGAGGGTGGTACGCACTTCGTTTATCTATCTTACCTTCGTTACACTGGGGTTCGGATTTGCATTATATCTTTTCCTGGCGTTTTGGTTAAGAATTAAGGACCTGCTGTATACGAAACGAACTTCTGTTTTTGACCTTTAACAATGATCAGACTTTTCCGTTCCAAAATTCTCCTGTCCTTGTTCCTGGTCATTACAGTGCTGCTTATTGGGGTGCTGGGTTATAGGTATATCGCAGAGTTCACCTGGCTGGATGCCTTGTACATGACGATCATCACCGTCACGACCGTGGGATTCGCCGAGGTTCAGCCCTTGGATACCGATGCTAAGATCTTCACAATCCTCCTGATCGTAGCCAGTGTCTTTATTATCGCTTTTGCCTTATCGATTATTACAGAATACCTTCTGAGTAGAAATTCCTTGCAAATTCTAAAGAAAAAGAAAGTGGAAAACATGATCAACAACCTGGACAAACACGTCATAGTTTGCGGTTACGGACGCAACGGAATGCAGGCGGTCGAAAGACTCAGGGCCTACAAAAAACCTTTCGTGGTTATAGAAAAGGATCGGGAGGTGATCGAAAAATTCGAAGATGGACTTCTTTTTATTGAAGGAGATGCAAACGAGGACGAAACCCTAAAGGATGCAGGGGTACACCGGGCGCAGTACCTCATAACAGCATTACCTGATGATGCTGCTAACCTTTTCGTAGTGTTATCCGCACGCCAGCTTAATAAATCACTCTTTATTATCAGCAGGGCCTCGCACATTAACACACAGAAGAAACTTTTACTGGCCGGTGCCGATAAAGTGATCATGCCCGACAAAATAGGAGGGGATCATATGGCATCACTGGTAGTCATCCCGGACCTGATCACTTTTATGGACCAATTATCTATAGAAGGTGAACACACCACCAACCTGGAGGAAGTTGCGATAGAGGATTTTGAAAGCGAGCTGAATTGCAGCTCACTTCGCGACCTGGATCTTCGTAGGAAAACCGGATGCACCATCATAGGGTATATCACTCCTGATGGAGATTATATTATAAACCCCGAAGCAGACCTTCAGCTGCAGCCCAAAAGTAAAGTTATCGTCCTTGGAAAGCCGGAACAGATACGTAAACTGAACCAAATGTTCAATATCACTTAAGTTCTTTGGGAAATTATATTTTTTTGGAACCAATTATTTTAGGATATTGTGCGCCATTATTGCGCTTATCCAACTAAATACGACATACATGAAATATTGCCTGACTATTCTGTCATTCCTGTTCACGTTTGCGGCTCAGTCGCAAGAACTAGAGGTTAACGCCAAGAAGTCCAACCCTTCCAATACCCTGAATGACGGGGTGGTTACACTCGATGTTACAGGAGGAACTCCACCGTACACCTATAAGTGGAGCAACCAGGAGACTCCACTGGATTCTCCCAGGGCAACAGGCCTGATCGAAGGGATAGAATATACCGTAACTGTTACCGACGCAGCGGGTAATTCCGTCACTAAAGAATACGAGGTAGAGACCGAAGCCATCACGGAGGTCTTCAATGGAATAATGACACCGGCCGTAAACGGTCTTGGATCTGTACTTTTCTGGGATCCTTTTGCCGCCATTGGCATCTATGACCCGGTAGCTTACGCAGACGTCAAACTCATCCCGATCCCGGGTTGGAGTTCAGACGTACAGAACAAGTATTTCCTTAAGAGATGGTTAAAGCCGGAAAATTCCCCGGTAAAAAAGGGAGATGAGATTGCGGTGATTTCCATGAATGATGGGCCGGACGAGACCATTGTATCTCCTGTAGACGGATCCTTAAAATACCTTGTAGAGGGTGGAGGGGTAATTTACAACTCGGATAACCCTGAACATATTATTGAACAAGGTGCTCATTACCTGGCCGAGATAGAATACGCCCAACCAATCGCTCTTACTCACCCTAACGGTGACCCGGTGACCAAGGATATTCCTTTTATCGTGATCTGGCTGGTTTTAGGAGCTGCTTTCTTTACGTTCCGTATGGGCTTCATCAACATCCGTGGGTTTAAACACTCTATAGACCTGGCTCGTGGAAAATATGACGATCCGAATGCCCCGGGGCAGGTGACCCATTTCCAGGCCCTGGCTACTGCGGTTTCAGGAACTGTTGGACTGGGTAATATCGCAGGTGTGGCGGTTGCCGTATCCCTTGGGGGTGCCGGTGCAACATTCTGGATGATTATCTGTGGTCTCCTGGGAATGTCTTCCAAGTTCGTAGAATGTACCCTTGGTGTAAAATACAGGGATATACTGCCTGACGGTAGGGTCTTTGGTGGTCCTATGAATTACTTGCGCTATGGTCTTGAGAAACGCAATATGGGAGGTTTTGGTAAAGTACTTGCCGGGGTCTTCGCAGTTCTTGCGGTGGGAGCCTCTTTCGGAGGTGGTAACATGTTCCAGGCCAACCAATCCTTTGAACAGCTGGCCAGCCAGTTCCCTGTTCTTGAGGGCAACGGATTCTGGTTTGGTATCGCAACAGCCATCCTGGTAGGGGTTGTGATCATTGGTGGAATAAAAAGTATTGCTAAAGTAACCGGAAGGGTTGTACCGATTATGGCATCTGTATATGTCGTGGCGGCCCTGGCAGTAATCATTGTTAATATTGAAAATATTGCTCCGGCATTTTCTGCGATCGTAGAAGGAGCGTTTAATCCAAGTGCCCTGAAAGGGGGGGTGATAGGTGTGCTGGTCGTCGGCTTCCAGAGGGCTGCTTTCTCTAATGAAGCGGGTGTTGGTTCTGCAGCTATTGCACACAGTACGGCTAAAACCAATAATCCTCCTTCTGAAGGATTTGTTGCTCTTTTAGAACCCTTCATCGATACCGTTGTGGTTTGTACACTTACTGCCCTGGTATTGATCTTTACAGGGATGCACGAAGTAGAAGGAATGGCAGGTGCACAATTGACCTCAGATGCTTTTGGTAGTGTGATCTCCTGGTTCCCATATGTACTGGGTGTTGCAGTTTTCCTTTTCGCATTCTCTACGATGATCTCCTGGTCTTATTACGGGATGAGAGCCTGGACATACCTATTTGGTAAGAGCCAGAAATCAGAGATGATCTATAAGATGTTCTTCCTCATATTTGTGGTAATTGGTGCCTCGATCAGTCTTGGAGCTGTGCTCGACTTCTCTGATATGATGATCCTCGCCATGTCTTTCCCAAATATTATTGGACTGTATATCATGTCTGGTGAAGTTAAGGGAGACCTGAAGGAATACCTGAAGAAATTAAAGGCCAATACTTTATTTAAATCTCAGAAAAAAGGAAAGGCCGCGTAAAACCGGAAGTAGTGAAAAATAAGAAACCCCACCTGGTTCTCTCAAAAAGGGAACGGAGTGGGGTTTTCTTTTTGCTCCTCTTTGTTCTCATAGTTCTGGGTGTAAAATGGTGGATCATCTCCGGGTCATCAACGGAGTCCGATTCCTTTGTCCTGGACGAGGTATTACAGGCCCGGCATGACTCGATCCTTGCCAGTCGTGCCGCTCTGAAAAATAAGGTGTACCCCTTTAATCCTAATTACCTGGATGATGCCAGGGGATACAGGCTTGGACTCAGCGCAGAGCAGTTAGACAGATTGTACGCTTACAGGGAGAAGGGCTATTTTGTGAATTCCGCTGCAGAATTTGCGCAGATTACCGGCATACCCGATACATTGCTTGAGAAATTAAGCCCCTATTTCAGTTTTCCACATCATAGAATTGAGAGCTCGATTAAGCCGGGATCCTCAATCATTTCCTCCCCCAAGAAGGTTGTTCCTCGTGATATTAATACGGCATCGGCCACAGATCTGCAGGAGGTAAGGGGGATTGGTCCTGTGTTATCTTCCAGGGTGATCAGGTTCCGGGATGCCCTGGGTGGATTCCTAGTAGAAGAGCAGCTCTACGATGTGTACGGCCTGGACTCGGCTACGGTATTGCTGCTCCTTGAACGATACCGTATATCAAAGGTTCCGGACCTGGTCAGAATAAACCTGAATACGGCTAGCGTTGATGAATTAGCTTCCCTGGTATACATTCCATATGGGTTGGCCTGGAAGATCGTGCGGTACAGGGAAAGTGTCGGGGAAATCCGATCCTTGGACGAATTAACTCAATTTGAAGACTTTCCGTCTGATAAAATCGACAGAATTGGGTTATATTTGTTCCTCTAAAAAATTGCATAAATGGATACAATACAAAGTGATATAGCCTTAGGCTTCGATTATTCGGAAACGCAGAAAATGGTGGCGGAATCGGCACGTGAATTTGCGGAGACTGAGATCAGGCCACATGTGATGGAATGGGATGAAGCCCAGACCTTCCCGGTAGAGCTATTTAAGAAAGCAGGTCAAATGGGTTTTATGGGGATATTGGTTCCTGTAGAATTAGGAGGCTCCGGACTTGGCTACCACGAGTATATTGCCATTATTGAAGAGATATCCAAAGTTGATCCCTCTATTGGACTTTCTGTTGCTGCGCATAACTCGCTTTGTACCAACCATATTCTTTCCTTTGGTAACGACGAGCAAAAACAGAAGTGGATTCCCAAGTTGGCAACCGGTGAATGGCTGGGAGCATGGGGATTGACCGAACACAATACCGGGTCAGACGCCGGTGGAATGAACACCACCGCTGTGAAAGATGGTGATGAATGGGTGCTTAATGGTGCCAAGAACTTTATAACACATGGGAAGAGCGGAGACGTAGCCGTGGTAATTGTCCGTACCGGGGAAAAAGGAGACAGTCATGGAATGACTGCCTTTGTAGTTGAAAAGGGAACCAAGGGTTTCAGCAGTGGTAAGAAAGAAGATAAACTGGGTATGCGTGCCAGCGAGACGGCCGAACTGGTTTTTGATAATTGCAGGCTTCCCGATGCCAACAGGCTGGGACCTGTGGGTGATGGATTCATACAGTCCATGAAGATCCTGGACGGGGGTCGTATCTCAATTGGTGCCTTATCCCTGGGTATAGCCAAAGGGGCTTACGAGGCAGCCCTGAAGTACTCTAAAGAGCGAGTACAGTTCGGGAAGCCCATCAGTGCCTTCCAGGGTATCTCCTTTAAGCTTGCCGATATGGCCACCGAGATTGAAGCTTCAGAACTGTTATTACATAAATCTGCCTTTTTAAAGAACCAGGGCAGGAAAGTTACCAAGCTGAGTGCCATGGCTAAAATGTATTCTTCGGAAGTCTGTGTCAAAGTCGCCAACGAGGCGGTACAGATCCACGGCGGGTATGGTTACACCAAGGACTACCCGGTAGAGAAGTTCTACAGGGATTCAAAGCTGTGTACAATCGGAGAGGGAACCACGGAAATACAGAAAGTAGTAATCGCAAAGAATATTCTCCAATAAATTAGGCGTATTCTAATAATTACTTTTATATTTGCACTCCCAAAATCACTAAAGAAAGGAGGTTGTAGCCAATGTTAATTATACCAGTAAAAGAAGGAGAAAACATCGATAGAGCTTTAAAACGCTTTAAACGTAAGTTTGATAGGACCGGCACTATGCGCCAGTTACGCAAGCGTCAGCAGTTTACTAAACCTTCCGTAGAACGCAGACAGCAAATTCAGAAAGCCCAGTACATCCAAGGCCTTAGGGACGAAGAGGAAGTATAAGCATTCTATCTGAACTATAAAGTTATATCCCGCCTTATTGGCGGGATTTTTTTTGTCCTTACACCAACAGGCTTTTGTAACTTTGGTGTATGGCCATTGCTCCATTTACATCTTACCTGCTCCTGGAGAAGAATTATTCTCCCCACACTGTGAAAGCTTACGAGTCGGATCTGCAGGCCTTTTCTGCATTCTGCCGCGAGGAATATGAAATAACGGTTTTGGAAGAAGCTTCATACGCTATTATCAGGAGCTGGATCATCAGGCTCTCGGAGCAGGGACTCAGCAACCGCAGTATCAACCGTAAGATCGCTTCTCTTAAGGCTTATTACAAATTTTTACAGAAGATTGGTGAGCTACAACTTAATCCCCTGGCCAAACACAGGGCGTTGCAAACAGAGACCAGGGTAGAAATTCCTTTTTCCGATGAGGAGATGGACATGGAGCGACTGTGGGCCGTGATGCCGGATGAGATGGATTTTGAAGGAATCCGCGATCGACTGATGATCGAATTCCTGTATGCTACAGGGATGAGGCGGGCAGAATTGATCGGTCTCAGGTTGCAGGACCTGGACCTGGTTTCGGGAACGGTAAAAGTACTTGGAAAACGCAATAAGGAGCGGGTGGTTCCTTTAGGTGCTGTCAGCACTGAGCTGTTAGACAGTTATTTAGCGGTGAGAGGCGAACTGCTGGGGGCTAAGGCGGAAGAGCATTTTTTTTTGACTTCGGCCGGTAACAAAGTATATGAATCGCTTGTCTATAGAATTATAAATAGGTATTTTAGTAAGGTCTCTTCTAAACTTAAAAAGAGTCCGCATATCCTCAGGCATACCTTCGCTACGCATCTCCTAAACAGGGGTGCCGATTTAAATTCGGTGAAGGAACTCTTGGGACATTCAAGTTTGGCCTCTACGCAGGTGTATACCCACAATAGTATTGCCGAACTGAAAAAGGTACACAGCGCATCTCACCCGAGGAGCAAAAAGTAGTACAGAGTTCTTTACTTTATTAACCTTCAAAATTTGTACGTATGAAAGTGAGTACACAATCTGTGAATTTTAACGCCGATGGTAAGCTTATCGAGTTCATTCAAAAACGACTGGATAAATTAGATCTTTTCTATGATAAGGTTATCAATTCTGATGTGTATTTAAAGCTGGATAATACCAGCAGTAAACAGAACAAAATAGCTGAGATTAAGGTACATATCCCAAAAGACCGATTCGTGGTCAAGAAACAATGTAAAACATTTGAGGAAGCAGTAGATTCTGCCTGCAGTTCCCTGGAGAGGAAGCTGGTGAAAAAGAAGGATAAGAAGAGACCGCAATCCTCATTAAAATTTTTATGAAATTGTTTTGAATAAACAAATATTTATCTACATTTGCAGTCCGTTAGAAATAGCGGACTTTTTTATGCGTCACAGAGGCCTGTACAAGCCGATGTAGCTCAGCTGGCTAGAGCAGCTGATTTGTAATCAGCAGGTCGTGGGTTCGAGTCCCTCCATCGGCTCATAAGTTCATAAAAATAAGGAGGGGAGATACTCAAGCGGCCAACGAGGACAGACTGTAAATCTGTTGGTTTTTACCTTCGCAGGTTCGAATCCTGCTCTCCCCACAAAAATTTTCCCAGGACGCCGGGATTTGAGTACCGGCGGGAAAATTAGGAAACTCGGATTGGGCCGGGTTTCAGGAAGTCTTAAAAAGCTTCCGGGATTGAAATATTGAATGGATTATTGCGGGAGTAGCTCAGTTGGTACCCGCCCGAACGTGCCTTTCGGTACGGGCGGGGAGCGTCAGACGCTCATGGGATCAATTTTGATGATCACCCACAATGAATAATATTGCTTAATTATAAGCGGGAGTAGCTCAGTTGGTAGAGCGTCAGCCTTCCAAGCTGAATGTCGCCGGTTCGAACCCGGTCTCCCGCTCAAAACTTTGAGTTAGCGTTTGCTATTCCGGTTCAGGTTTATATGCCCCCGGGCGCTATAACGTACAACCTTGGAACTCAACAAGCCGACGTAGCTCAGGGGTAGAGCGTTTCCTTGGTAAGGAAGAGGTCACGGGTTCAATTCCCGTCGTTGGCTCTATAGTTTGATGAAATATTGAGTGTAACGAGAGGTTGTTGTGAGAGCGATGGCCCGTGACCAAGGTCACGCCTGCCTGCCGGCAGGCAGGGGTTCAATTCCCGTCGTTGGCTCTATAGTTTGATGAAATGCTGAATTCATTGACGGGAGTTTAATCTCGTTTACGGCTCATTTATCGCATACATTGTACACTAATATAAACTAAGAATAAATTTTTTTAAAATGGCAAAGGAAACTTTTGATCGTTCCAAACCGCACTTGAATATAGGTACTATTGGACACGTAGATCACGGTAAAACTACATTGACTGCTGCTATTACTACTGTTTTAGCAAATGCAGGTCTATCTGAATTAAGGAGTTTTGACTCGATTGACAACGCTCCCGAAGAAAAAGAAAGGGGTATTACAATCAACACCTCACACGTAGAGTACCAAACTGCTAACCGTCACTATGCCCACGTTGACTGTCCTGGTCACGCGGATTACGTGAAGAACATGGTTACAGGTGCTGCTCAGATGGACGGTGCTATCCTTGTTGTGGCTGCGACTGATGGTCCTATGCCACAGACTCGTGAGCACATCCTTCTTGGACGTCAGGTAGGTATTCCTAGAATCGTTGTTTTCCTTAACAAGGTAGACATGGTTGATGATGAGGAGCTGTTAGAGCTTGTTGAGATGGAAGTACGTGAGTTACTTTCTTTCTACGAGTACGATGGTGACAACGGGCCTGTTATCTCTGGTTCTGCTCTTGGAGCATTGAACGGTGAAGAGAAGTGGGTTAACACTGTAATGGAGCTGATGGATGCTGTAGATAGCTGGATCGAACTTCCTGAGAGGGATGTTGATAAGCCATTCTTGATGCCGGTTGAAGACGTGTTCACTATTACCGGTCGTGGAACTGTTGCTACAGGTCGTATCGAAACAGGTGTTGCTAACACTGGAGATGCTGTTGATATCATCGGGATGGGAGCTGAGAAATTGAGCTCTACTATTACTGGGGTTGAGATGTTCCGTAAGATCCTTGACCGTGGAGAAGCTGGTGACAACGTAGGTATCCTTCTTCGTGGTATCGAGAAATCTGATATCAAAAGAGGAATGGTAATCTGTAAGCCAGGTTCTGTTAAACCACATGCTCAGTTTGAAGCTGAGGTTTATATCCTTAAGAAAGAAGAAGGTGGACGTCACACTCCATTCCACAATAACTATCGTCCACAGTTCTACGTAAGAACAACAGACGTAACAGGTACTATCAATCTTCCATCTGGAGTTGAAATGGTAATGCCAGGGGATAACCTTACAATTACTGTAGACCTTATCCAGCCAATTGCACTAAGCGTTGGTCTTCGTTTCGCTATCCGTGAAGGTGGTAGAACCGTAGGTGCTGGTCAGGTGACTAAGATTTTAGATTAATATACTAGCATATAATACACTAAGGGTGTCTCGGTTTAACCGGGATACCTTTCAGTGTAATTATAAACGGGTGTAGCTCAGTTGGTAGAGCACTGGTCTCCAAAACCAGGTGTCGGGAGTTCGAGTCTCTCCTCCCGTGCGGAATATAAAGTCATGAGACGAGAAGCTTGTCCCGAGCGAAGTCGAGGGAAGTCTCTCCTCCCGTGCGGAATAAAAGATCCGGTAAGTCCGGAGGTCCCGGTAGCCCAGGCTCCGGAAAACACATCAGGGATCAATTCAAAGAAATAGCGAAAGATGTTAGCATATATAAAAGAATCTGTTGAGGAGCTGAGGAACAATGTTACTTTGCCTCCAAGAGCTGAGGCTATCAACCTTATGGTGGTAGTTGCTGTATTTTCAATTTTATTTGCATTAGCCACATGGGGTGTAGATACAGTTTTCAGTAAACTGGTTCAGCTATATTTTAATGCACTAATCAATTAAGATGGGATCTATGTCAGAAGTATTGGAAAAGAAATGGTATGTCGTGAGAGCGGTCAGTGGTCAGGAGAATAAAATCAAAGGCTACATTGAGACCGAAGTAGAGCGTCATGGATTTTCCGATTACCTGGAAGAAGTGCTGGTTCCCACAGAAAAAGTTGTGCAGATCCGAAATGGAAAAAAGATCAATAAAGAAAGGGTCTATTTTCCGGGATATATTATGATTAAAGCCAACCTTGGTGGGGAAATGATACATATTATCAGGTCCATTACCAACGTTATCGGCTTCTTAGGGGAAACCAAAGGTGGGGACCCTGTGCCGCTGCGAAAGTCAGAGGTAAACCGTATGCTGGGGAAAGTGGATGAGCTGGCTGTGAATACAGATAGTGTGGCGATTCCTTTTGTGCTGGGTGAAACGGTGAAAGTGATAGACGGTCCTTTCAATGGTTTTAACGGAACCGTAGAAAAGATCAATGAAGAAAAGCGTAAGCTGGAAGTGATGGTGAAGATCTTCGGACGTAAGACACCACTGGAGCTCAGCTATATGCAAGTAGAAAAAGTATAATAATTGTTACGTAGTTAAAAGTGTTGTCGCTTCCAATTATAGACACACTTGAATATTAAATCAAAACAATGGCTAAAGAAGTAAGTAAAGTAGTTAAGCTACAAGTTAGGGGAGGTGCAGCGAATCCGTCGCCACCGGTTGGACCCGCTTTAGGTGCTGCCGGCGTTAACATCATGGAGTTCTGTAAGCAGTTTAATGCTCGTACACAGGACAAACAGGGCAAAGTCCTGCCAGTTGCTATCACCGTGTATAAAGACAAGTCTTTTGACTTTGTCGTTAAGACACCTCCTGCGGCAGTACAATTGATGGAAGCGGCTAAGATTAAAAAAGGCTCCGGCGAACCTAACAGGGTAAAACTGGGAAATGTTTCCTGGGACCAGATCAAAACGATCGCTGAAGACAAGATGGTAGACCTGAACGCATTCACCGTAGAATCTGCTATGAGCATGGTTGCGGGAACAGCGAGGTCTATGGGTCTTAAAATCGCTGGAAAGCGTCCTTTTTAATCTTATAAAGCATTCTTAACATGGGAAAGTTAACAAAAAAACAAAAAGAGGCGCGTGCCAAAATAGAGAAAGATAAACTCTATTCTTTGAACGAGGCTTCTGAACTGATCAAAGATATCACCAATACCAAATTTGACGCATCTGTAGACCTTGCGGTTAGGCTAGGGGTAGACCCTCGTAAAGCTAACCAGATGGTTCGTGGCGTTGTAACCTTACCTCACGGAACCGGTAAAGACGTTAAAGTTCTTGCCCTGGTAACCCCGGATAAGGAAGCAGAGGCTAAAGAAGCCGGAGCGGATTTTGTTGGTCTGGATGAATATCTGGATAAGATCAAAGGCGGTTGGACAGATGTAGACGTCATCATCACTATGCCTAGCGTGATGGGTAAATTAGGACCATTAGGACGAGTTCTCGGACCTAGAGGCCTGATGCCTAACCCGAAGACTGGTACAGTGACTATGGATATTGCCAAAGCAGTATCTGAGGTCAAAGCTGGTAAAATCGACTTTAAAGTAGATAAAACAGGAATCGTTCATGCTTCCATCGGGAAAGCATCTTTCAGCGCCGACAAAATTGCCGGGAACGCGAAAGAACTGATTGATACCTTAGTGAAATTAAAACCGGCGGCTGCTAAGGGGATATACATGAAATCCATTTATATGTCCAGCACCATGAGCCCAAGTGTTCAATTGGATCCTAAGGCGGTATAACTGTAAAAGATTTTTAGTAATGACAAGACAAGAAAAAGCAACCGTTATAGAAGATCTGACAGCACAGTTAGCTGATAGTTCTACGATCTACCTGGCGGATATATCCGGGCTTGACGCTACTGCTACGTCCGACCTAAGAAGGGCGTGCTTTAAAGCAGATATCAGGCTTGCCGTAGTCAAAAATACACTTTTGGCGAAAGCGATGGATGCATCAGAGAAGGAATTCGGTGAACTGCCGGAGGTTCTTAAAGGGAACACTTCTATAATGTTTTCAGAAACCGGTAATGCCCCGGCAAAACTTATCAAGAACTTCCGTAAAAAATCGGACAAGCCTTTATTGAAAGGGGCTTATATCGCAGAGGCGATATACGTTGGAGATGATAAGTTAGAGACTCTGGTTAATATCAAGTCTAAGGAAGAGATGATCGGAGAAGTTATTGGACTTCTTCAATCTCCGGCCAAGAATGTTATCTCCGGACTTAAATCCGGTGGTGGTAAGCTGGCAGGGATCCTTAAGACCTTATCAGAGAAAGAATAAGTACGCACTAAATTCAATATATTTTTAAAATTTTTAACAAACGATAGGAAAATGGCAGATTTAAAAGATTTCGCAGAACAGTTGGTCAACCTTACCGTAAAAGAGGTAAACGAATTGGCTGATATTTTAAAAGAAGAGTACGGTATAGAGCCTGCTGCTGCTGCAGTTGCAGTTGCTGCCGGTGGAGCTGGTGAGGCAGGTGAAGCTGCTGAAGAGCAAACCGAATTTGACGTAGTACTGAAGGCCGCTGGTTCTTCTAAATTAGCAGTTGTTAAATTGGTGAAAGAATTGACAGGTCTTGGTCTTAAAGACGCAAAAGACATCGTTGATAGCGCGCCTAAAGCTGTTAAAGAAGGAGTTTCTAAAGATGAAGCTGAAGGTATCAAAAAATCATTGGAAGAAGCTGGAGCAGAAGTTGAGCTTAAATAATAGCGTCAACCATATGGTTTAGGTTTAGGTCTTTCCGCCCTTTTGGTGGCTAGACCTAAACCCTTTTATACGCAGTATATAAAGGCATATACACCCCTACATTAATATTCACGATCAAAATTTTGTCCATTGATGTTCACAAATCAGACTGAAAGAATAAGTTTCGCATCCGCTAAGAACATACCGGAATATCCGGATTTCTTGGACATTCAGATTAAATCATTTCAAGATTTTTTTCAACTTGAAACAAAATCTGACGAAAGAGGGAATGAAGGTTTGTACAATACCTTCATGGAAAACTTTCCCATTACCGATACCAGAAACCAGTTTGTGCTGGAATTCCTGGACTACTTTATAGATCCACCTCGCTATTCTATCCAAGAATGTATTGAGCGTGGGCTTACATATAGCGTACCCTTAAAAGCTAGATTAAAATTATACTGTACAGATCCTGAGCACGAAGACTTCGAGACTATCGTCCAGGACGTGTACCTAGGTACTATACCTTACATGACCCCTAGTGGAACCTTTGTGATCAACGGTGCCGAGCGTGTGGTTGTTTCCCAGTTACACCGATCTCCTGGTGTATTCTTCGGGCAATCGTTCCACGCCAACGGAACTAAGTTGTACTCTGCAAGGGTAATTCCATTTAAAGGATCATGGATAGAATTCGCGACCGATATCAACAGCGTTATGTACGCCTATATCGATCGTAAGAAAAAATTACCGGTAACTACCCTGTTCCGCGCCATTGGATTTGAGCGTGACAAGGACATTCTAGAAATTTTTGACCTCTCCGAGGAAGTTAAAGTTTCCAAGGCCGGATTAAAGAAAGTATTGGGACGTAAACTGGCGGCCCGTGTGCTGAACACCTGGCACGAAGATTTTGTGGACGAAGACACCGGGGAAGTAGTTTCTATCGAAAGGAACGAAATCATCCTGGATCGTGATACCGTACTGGAGAAAGAGCATATAGACGAGATCATGGATGCCGATGTGAAGACTATCCTGCTTCACAAGGAGAACAATGCGCAGTCTGACTATGCTATCATCCATAATACTTTACAAAAAGACCCTACCAACTCTGAGAAAGAGGCGGTAGAGCATATCTACAGGCAGCTGCGTAACGCGGAACCACCAGATGAGGAAACCGCACGTGGGATCATTGATAAATTGTTCTTCTCTGACCAGCGATACAACCTCGGTGAGGTAGGTCGTTACAGGATGAATAAGAAACTTGGTCTTGATATCGGGATGGACAAGCAGGTCCTGACAAAAGAAGATATCATTACCATTATCAAGTACCTGATAGAACTGATCAACTCTAAGGCAGAGATCGATGATATTGACCACCTTTCTAATCGACGTGTTCGTACGGTAGGGGAGCAGTTATCATCCCAGTTCGGGGTAGGTCTTGCCCGTATGGCAAGGACTATTCGTGAGCGTATGAATGTACGTGATAACGAGGTCTTCACCCCGATTGACCTGATCAACGCCAAAACCCTTTCTTCTGTGATCAACTCGTTCTTCGGAACCAACCAGTTGTCACAGTTCATGGACCAGACCAACCCATTGGCCGAGATCACGCATAAGCGTAGACTTTCAGCCCTGGGACCAGGAGGTCTCTCCAGGGAGCGTGCAGGATTCGAGGTACGTGACGTTCACTATACACATTACGGACGACTTTGTCCTATTGAAACTCCGGAAGGACCGAACATTGGTCTGATCTCTTCCCTGTCTGTGTTTGCCAAGGTGAACCCAATGGGCTTCCTGGAAACTCCATACCGTAAGGTTGAGGACGGGAAAGTAGATACCAAAGAATTCAGGTACCTGAGCGCAGAGGAAGAAGAAGGAATGAAGATCGCCCAGGCCAACATCCCGTTAAAGGATGATGGAACTATTGAGCGTGAAAAAGTAATTGCCCGTGAGGAAGGTGACTTCCCGGTGGTAGATCCAAAAGAGGTCAACTATACCGATGTTGCGCCTAACCAGATCGCTTCTATTTCAGCATCTCTTATTCCGTTCCTGGAGCATGATGATGCAAACCGTGCACTGATGGGATCTAACATGATGCGCCAGGCAGTACCGTTGTTAAAGCCACAATCTCCTATCGTAGGAACCGGTTTAGAGCAGCAGGTAGCTTCAGACTCCAGGGTACTGATCAACGCTGAAGGCGATGGTACCATAGAGTATGTGGATGCTAAGCAGATCACCATTCGTTATGAAAGGACAGACGAGCAGCAGCTGGTAAGCTTTGATGAAGATTCCAAGACCTATAACCTGGTCAAGTTCAGGAAGACAAACCAAGGGACCAGTATTAACCTGAAACCTATTGTCCGCAAGGGTGATAAGGTGAAAAAAGGACAGGTTCTTTGTGAAGGATACGCAACAGAAAGCGGTGAACTTGCATTAGGACGTAACCTGCAGGTAGCGTTCATGCCTTGGAAAGGATACAACTTTGAGGATGCGATCGTGATCTCTGAGAAAGTGGTTCGTGAGGATATCTTTACATCTATCCATATAGATGAGTATGCCCTGGAAGTAAGGGACACTAAATTGGGTGCTGAAGAATTAACCAACGATATCCCTAACGTTTCTGAAGAAGCGACCAAGGACCTTGATGAATACGGTATGATCCGTATCGGGGCCGAGGTAAAACCCGGTGATATCCTTATCGGTAAGATTACTCCGAAAGGAGAGTCGGACCCGACACCTGAAGAAAAACTGCTTCGCGCCATCTTTGGTGATAAAGCGGGCGATGTTAAAGATGCCTCTCTAAAGGCTTCTCCATCCCTGCGTGGAGTTGTGATAGACAAGAAATTGTTCTCGCGCTCTATCAAGGACAAGCGTAAGCGTTCTGAAGATAAAGAAGCCATTTCTAAACTGGAGCTGGAGTACGAAGTTAAATTCCAGCAACTAAAGGATGTTCTTATAGAAAAGCTCTTTAAGATCGTCAATGGCAAGACTTCACAAGGAGTACTGAACGACCTAGGGGAAGAAGTTCTTCCAAAGGGTAAGAAGTACACTATGAAGATGTTGAACGCAGTAGATGATTTCGCCCACCTGGTAGGCGGAAGCTGGACTACCGATAAAGCGACTAACGCTTTGGTAGCCGACCTGCTGCACAACTACAAGATTAAATTAAATGACCTGCAGGGTAACCTGAGAAGAGATAAATTCACGATTTCTGTCGGGGATGAACTTCCTGCCGGGATCATGAAACTGGCCAAAGTCTATATCGCTAAGAAGCGTAAGCTGAAAGTGGGTGATAAGATGGCAGGTCGTCACGGTAACAAGGGTATTGTTGCCAGGATCGTTCGCCAGGAAGATATGCCGTTCCTTGAAGACGGAACACCGGTAGATATCGTGCTGAACCCACTTGGGGTACCATCGCGTATGAACATCGGGCAGATCTACGAAACCGTACTTGGATGGGCAGGGCTTAAGCTCGGCAAGAAATTTGCCACACCTATCTTTGACGGGGCTACCCTGGATGAGATCAATGGGTTCACGGATGAAGCCGGTATACCGCGATTCGGTCACACCTATCTTTACGATGGTGGAACCGGTCAGCGTTTTGACCAGCCTGCAACCGTAGGTGTAATCTACATGTTGAAATTAGGACACATGGTAGATGACAAGATGCACGCAAGGTCTATCGGGCCATACTCGTTGATCACGCAGCAGCCATTGGGTGGTAAAGCCCAGTTTGGTGGACAGCGATTCGGGGAGATGGAAGTCTGGGCACTGGAGGCCTATGGTGCTTCTGCTACCCTGAGAGAGATCCTGACCGTTAAATCGGATGACGTGATCGGTAGGGCAAAAACCTACGAATCTATCGTTAAAGGTGAGACTATGCCGGAACCTGGATTGCCAGAATCTTTCAATGTATTGATGCACGAACTCAAGGGATTGGGCTTGGACATCAGACTGGAAGAATAATTACACACATATTTAATTTACTATCACCATTAGCATTATGGCTAGATTAAAAGATAATACACAACAAAAACGGTTCAACAAGATTTCCATCGGTCTGGCCTCTCCGGAGTCCATCCTGGCAGAGTCCCGGGGAGAAGTGTTGAAGCCGGAAACTATTAACTATAGAACGCACAAACCAGAGCGCGATGGCCTGTTTTGTGAACGTATCTTTGGTCCTGTAAAGGATTATGAGTGTGCGTGTGGTAAGTATAAGCGTATCCGTTACCGCGGTATCGTCTGCGACCGTTGTGGAGTAGAGGTAACCGAGAAAAAGGTACGTAGAGATAGGGTAGGTCACATCAACCTGGTTGTCCCTGTAGCACATATCTGGTATTTCCGTTCCCTTCCAAACAAGATCGGCTACCTGCTTGGACTTCCGTCCAAGAAACTGGACATGATCATATACTATGAGCGTTATGTCGTGATCCAGCCAGGTATTGCCAAGGGTCCTGAAGGGGAAGAGATCAAGAAAATGGATTTCCTTACAGAAGAGGAATACCTGAACATTCTTGAAAGCATTCCAAGAGAGAACCAATACCTGGAAGATTCTGATCCCAACAAGTTCATCGCTAAAATGGGAGCAGAGTGCTTAATCGAATTATTGTCTCGTATAGATCTTAAGCAATTGTCTTATGACCTGCGCCATAAGGCCAATACAGAGACGTCTAAACAGCGTAAGACCGAGGCCCTTAAAAGGCTGCAGGTTGTAGAAGCACTTAGGGAATCGCAAGATAACCGTGAGAATAACCCGGAATGGATGATCATGAAGGTGATCCCTGTGATCCCACCGGAATTACGCCCACTGGTTCCACTGGATGGTGGTCGTTTTGCGACTTCGGACCTTAACGATCTTTACCGTCGGGTAATTATCCGTAACAACCGTCTGAAGCGACTGATGGAGATCAAAGCTCCTGAAGTAATCCTTCGTAACGAGAAGCGTATGCTGCAGGAAGCTGTGGATTCACTTTTCGACAACACCCGTAAAGCTTCTGCTGTAAAAACAGAATCTAACCGTCCGTTAAAATCCCTTTCAGATTCCCTGAAAGGAAAACAAGGACGTTTCCGTCAGAACCTGCTTGGTAAACGTGTGGATTATTCCGCTCGTTCCGTGATCGTAGTAGGTCCTGAAATGAAATTATACGAATGTGGTCTGCCAAAAGACATGGCGGCAGAGCTCTACAAACCATTCGTGATTCGTAAGTTGATCGAACGAGGAATCGTTAAGACCGTTAAATCGGCCAAGAAGATCATCGATAAGAAAGAGCCGGTTGTTTGGGATATCCTTGAAAACGTACTGAAAGGACACCCGGTATTATTGAACCGGGCCCCCACGCTGCACAGGCTGGGGATACAGGCCTTCCAGCCAAAACTGATCGAAGGTAAGGCGATCCGCCTGCACCCATTGGTGTGTACGGCATTTAACGCCGACTTTGATGGTGACCAGATGGCAGTACACTTGCCTCTTGGGCCGGAAGCTATCCTGGAAGCCCAGTTATTAATGCTTGCCTCTCATAACATCCTGAACCCTGCGAACGGATCACCGATCACGGTACCGTCACAGGATATGGTACTGGGTCTGTACTACATGACCAAAGAGCGCAAGACTACTGACGATTATACGGTAAAAGGTGAAGGATTAACCTTCTATTCTTACGAGGAAGTGGTTATCGCTTTCAATGAAGGTCGCCTGGAGCTGAACGCCGGAATCAAGGTCAGGGCAAAGGATTTCAATGAAAATGGAGAGCTGGTCAACCAGATCATCCCAACTACAGTAGGTAGGGTACTCTTCAACATGGTAGTGCCGGAACAAGCCGGTTACGTGAACGACGTCTTGAATAAGAAGTCGCTTCGTGATATTATCGGTCGAATCCTGGCTGTAACAGATGTTCCTACCACGGCAGAATTCCTTGATAAGATCAAGAGCATGGGGTATGATTTCGCTTTTAAAGGTGGATTGTCCTTCAGCCTCGGAGATATTATCATCCCACAGGAGAAACATGAAATGATCGCCGAAGCCAATGAACAGGTTGATGGCATCATGATGAACTATAACATGGGTCTGATCACCAATAACGAACGTTATAACCAGGTGATCGATGTTTGGACCTCTACCAATGCTATGCTTACGGAACTCGCGATGAAGCGTATCCGTGAAGATCAGCAAGGATTCAACTCGGTATATATGATGTTGGATTCCGGTGCAAGGGGATCTAAAGAGCAGATCCGACAGCTTACCGGTATGCGTGGACTGATGGCGAAGCCTAAGAAGTCTACTGCCGGAGGTGGTGAAATTATTGAGAACCCCATCCTCTCTAACTTTAAGGAAGGGCTATCGATCCTGGAATACTTTATATCTACTCACGGTGCACGTAAAGGACTTGCGGATACCGCACTTAAGACGGCGGATGCAGGATACCTGACCCGTAGGCTGGTAGATGTTTCCCAGGATGTGATCGTCAATACCGAAGACTGTGAGACCCTAAGGGGAATCGAGGTCGAGGCCTTGAAGAAGAACGAAGAGGTGGTAGAGTCACTGGGTGAAAGGATTCTCGGACGAGTTTCATTACACGATGTGTACGATCCACTTACTGAGGAGCTGTTGCTGAAAGCAGGGCAGGAGATCATGGAAGTTGATCTTAAGAAGATCGAAGCTTCACCTGTAGAAAGGATTGAAGTGCGTTCACCGTTGACATGCGAGGCTCAGAAAGGTATCTGTGCCATGTGTTACGGACGTAACCTGTCTACCAATAAAATGGTACAGAGAGGTGAAGCCGTTGGGGTTGTGGCAGCACAATCTATCGGGGAACCGGGAACTCAGCTTACCCTACGTACCTTCCACGTTGGAGGTATTGCAGGTAACATTTCTGAAGATAATAAACTGGAAGCTCGCTTTAACGGTATTGCCGAGATCGAGGATCTGAGAACAGTTAAGGATAATGATGGCGATAAGAAGAATGATATCGTTATCTCCAGGACTTCTGAGATCAAGATCGTAGATGCTAAGACCGGTATCACCTTAAGTACCAACAACATTCCTTACGGATCACAGTTGTACGTTAAAAATGGTGAGAAAGTAGAGAAAGGACAGATCGTTTGCCAGTGGGATCCATATAACGGTGTAATTGTTTCAGAATTCCCAGGAAAGATCGCTTACGAGAATATCGAGCAGGGCGTTACTTTCCAGGTAGAAATTGACGAACAGACCGGATTCCAGGAGAAAGTGATCACTGAATCCAGGAATAAGAAATTGATTCCAACCCTGTTGATCAAGAACAGCAAGGATGAAGTATTGCGTTCGTACAACCTTCCGGTTGGATCGCACATCATGGTAGATGACGGGGATAAGATAAAAGAAGGAAAGATCCTTGTGAAGATTCCACGTAAATCTGCAAAAGCAGGGGATATTACCGGAGGTCTTCCTAGGGTGACCGAGCTCTTTGAAGCGCGTAACCCATCTAACCCGGCAGTTGTTTCCGAGATAGACGGTGTGGTTTCTTTTGGTAAGATCAAACGAGGTAACAGGGAGATCATCATTGAATCCAAACTGGGTGAAGTGAAGAAGTACCTGGTAAAACTCTCTAACCAGATCCTGGTACAGGAGAATGACTACGTTCGTGCCGGTATGCCATTATCAGACGGGTCTATTACCCCGGAAGATATCCTGGCGATCAAAGGACCATCTGCAGTTCAGCAATACCTGGTGAACGAAGTACAGGAAGTATATCGTTTACAGGGTGTGAAGATCAATGACAAGCACTTTGAGGTCGTAGTAAGGCAGATGATGCGTAAGGTAAGAATCCAGGATTCTGGAGATACTACCTTCCTGGAGAACCAGTTGGTTCATAAGGACGACTTTATCCGTGAGAATGATAACATCTTTGGTAAGAAGGTGGTAGACGATGCAGGAGAATCAGAGAACCTGAAGCCTGGCCAGATTATTACGGCTCGTGAGCTCAGGGACGAGAACTCTATCCTGAAGCGTTCTGATAAAACCCTGGTATCTGCAAGAGACGCGGTGGCGGCTACGGCTACACCAATTCTGCAGGGTATCACAAGGGCATCGCTGCAAACCAAATCCTTCATCTCGGCGGCATCCTTCCAGGAGACCACCAAGGTACTGAACGAGGCGGCGGTTAGCGGTAAGGTTGATGACTTAGAAGGTCTTAAGGAAAATGTGATCGTAGGTCACAGGATCCCGGCCGGTACCGGAATGCGCGATTATGAAAATATCATTGTAGGATCTAAGGAAGAATACGATGAGATCATGGCCCGCAAAGAGGAACTGAAGTTTTAATCATATAATTATAAAAACCCCGATCTCAACTGGTCGGGGTTTTTTATGTCTAATTGTAAACAGACCATGGCTGAAAACGAAAACAAACAGAAACAGATCAATATAGAACTGGATGAAAAAACCGCGGAAGGAACCTATTCCAATCTCGCGATCATCAATCATTCAGCGTCCGAATTCGTGGTAGATTTTATCAGCCTGATGCCGGGAGCGCCCAAGGCGAAGGTGAAAAGCAGGGTCATCTTAACCCCACAGCACGCCAAGAAATTCCTGAAGGCACTGAAAGAAAATGTGGCCCGATTTGAGAAATCGCACGGAGCCATACAGGATTATGAGCAGCCCAATATCCCGATGAATTTCGGGCCTCCGGGTGAAGCTTAAGCAGTTAAAAAAGGCCTCCGATCGGAGGCCTTTTTTTATGCGTTGAATTCTGAAGTGAAATGCAGTTTTACCGAAGGGTATTTCTGTTGTGTCATCTGCAGTGAGAACTGCGAATCTGCGAGGAACACTAGCTGCCCCCGTTTATCCGTAGCCAGGAATTTTTGTTTTACCCGCTGGAATTCTGAAAATTCTTCGTTCGACGGATCCTGTGGTTCTACCCAACAGGCTTTATAGGCCGGGAAATTCTCATAAGTACATTTGGCTCCGTATTCGTGCTCTAAACGGTACTGTATAACTTCGTATTGCAGTGCTCCCACGGTTCCTATCACCTTCCTTCCATTCAGGTTCAGTGTAAAGAGCTGTGCTACCCCTTCATCCATCAGCTGGTCTATCCCTTTGTTCAATTGCTTGGAACGCATAGGGTCTGCGTTGT
>JABDLH010000014.1 GCA_013003145.1 Flavobacteriaceae bacterium
CTTAAATTCTATGCCTCTGTTCGACTGGATATCCGCAGGTCTACCCAGATCAAGGATACCGATGGAGGTGTACAAGGAAATAAAACACGTGTTAAAGTGGTGAAGAACAAAGTGGCTCCACCATTTAAAACAGCAGAATTTGATATCATGTACGGGGAAGGGATCTCGAAGATAGGAGAGATCATTGACCTTGGAGTGCAATACGAGATCATTAAAAAGAGCGGATCATGGTTCAGTTATGGCGACACTAAACTAGGCCAGGGACGTGATGCGGTTAAGAACCTGCTGATCGATAATCCCGAATTGCTGGACGAATTGGAAGGCAAGATCAAGGATGCCATCAGCGCTTTATAACATTAACTTCCAAGGGGCCAGGCAACTGAGCCCCTTTTTTTTTAGAAGCAACCATTGACCGAAGATCGCATCTAAGGTTAAACAAATATAAAACGTATGAAGCTGAGAAAAACTTGGTTTTGTTGGTTGCTGATCTCCCTGTTCATGGTGAGTTCGTGCGATATTAGCGATGATAGGGCAAACTTCCATTTTATTTCGCTGAACATTTTAGAGGCAGAACTGCCCGAATCGTTTAACCTGAACGAGACCTACGAGATTAAGGTAACTTACCTGCGTCCTAACGGATGTTCTATCTTTGAGGGATTTGATATCAGGAAAGACGACCTGACGACAAGAACAGTAGTTGCCGTAGGCTCTGAGTTTGAAGACCAGGGTTGTACTCAGGCAACAGAAGAAGTACAGACTTTCTTTAACTTCATCTGTCTATACGACGAAACATACACCTTCCGGTTTTACGCAGGTGAGGAAGAAGATGGCACCCCTATCTTCTTAGAATACGAAGTACCGGTAAATCAGCAAACAGGAAATAATCAGAAGTGAACTAAGGCGGTCAACTTGGATCTGGAAGAACTAATAAACCAATGCAGGAAGGGTAGCAGGCAAGCACAGGAAGCTTTATATAAAAAGTATTCCCCGGTGCTCTATGGCATCTGCCTGAAATACTCGCGCAATAAAACGGAGGCAGAAGATAACCTGCATGATAGTTTTATTGTCATCTTCGATAAAATTGGTCAGTTCAAATTTAAAGGATCATTTGAGGGTTGGATGAAACGCATCACGGTGAATACCGTATTGCAGAAATACCGCAAGGAAGTCTATATGAAGGTGGTGAACGAAAATTCGGAAGCCGAGGAAGATGAACCTGCATACTATGACGAGATCAACCTCCAGACACTACTGGGCTATATACAGGAATTGCCCCACAAATACAGGCTGACCTTTAACCTGTATGTACTGGATGGATTTACCCACCAGCAGATCAGCGAAAAGCTGGGGACCTCTGCCGGCACCTCCAAATCTAACCTGGCCAGGGCGCGCGCTATTCTAAAAGAGAAAATCAAAAAAGCGAAGATCAATATCGCTTAAAGCACATGAGTCATGAAGAAAAATAATCTGGATAATTTGTTCCAAGACAGGCTGAAGGATTACGAGGAATCCCCTCCGGAAGGGATGTGGGAAAGAATTTCCGGAACCCTGGACCAGCAAAAGAAGAAGAAAAGATTATTCGCGCTTTGGTGGCAATTGGGGGGAGTGGCTGCCGTACTGGCGCTATTCATCTACCTCGGTCTGAGGCCCGGTAGTACGGATCCCGATCTTATCCTTACCGATACCACAGAACAGGCTCCCGGGGAACAGCAGGGGGAACAAAATCCCGAACAGCCAACACCGGCTAATGCCGTGGCAGGTTCAGCCCAAGAAACGACCCCTATAACGAATACTCTTGCAGGGTCCGTTGATCAAGTACAGGAAAATCAATTGAGTGAGATTGACAAGAAAAACCCGAAGGAAAATCGCAATGCTACCCTGGCACGAGCTCAGCAGGACATTGCTCAAAGTCCCGGGAAGAAAAACAGGACCGGAGCAGCCCGGGATCCAGAGCGTTCGGTAGCCTTAGTTCCCGTAAATACTGAAAACCGTCGGGAAAATAACAAAGCATTAGCCACGAAGGGGGAAGATGATAATGAGCAAAATAAAAATAAATACCAATCGGAACAAAATTCCGGGATCGCTGAAAATCAAAGCGATGAAGGCATTAAAGAACAAGAAGAAAAACGCTCCATCTTTGAAGTAGTGGATGCAGATAAAGAAGTATTGGCGCAACAGGACGACAGTCGGAAATGGTCTGTCGGGCCGCGTGTTGCCCCGGTCTATTTTAATTCTTTCGGCCAGGGCTCTCCCATTCACTCCAGTTTCACTGCCAATTCTAAATCAGGGAGTGTTAACATGAGCTACGGGATAGCCGTCTCTTATGATCTCAGTCCCAAACTTAAAATACGTTCCGGCTTGCATAAAGTAGACTACGGCTATGACACCAATGACGTATCCTTCTCTGCCTCTCCCATTGCAGGGGAACAAACTAAACTGGATCATATCGTTTATAACAGGACCTCCAGGAACCTAGTGGTAAGAAGCGAGGCCGTCACTAAAGAACAACCATCAGCCGGGTTGGCCGATGTCAGCGCTCAAAACCCGGGGAAATCCGGGCGGATGAACCAGCAATTCGCTTACCTGGAAGTTCCCATGGAGATCAACTATGTGCTCAGTGATCGCAAACTAGGCGTGGATATCATCGGTGGCATCAGTACCCTCTTCCTGACTGATAACTCGATTATGCTTGAAGCCGAAGGAAGCCAGACCCTCGTAGGAGATGTCAACAATATCAATAAGCTCAATTTCAGCACTAATATCGGACTCGGGTTCTATTATCGTCTTGCGCCTAGCATCCAACTGAATATTGACCCGGTATTCAAGTACCAGCTCAATACCTTCTCCGATACTGCAGGTTCCTTTAACCCCTATTCCCTCGGTGTTTATAGTGGGCTGAACATCAGGTTCTGACAGCTTCAGGAATTGGCTGCCTGGTTTCCGGTTGTAAGTCATTGAGGAAGATCTGCCGCACTTGCAGGCTTAATTGTCTCTTATCTTCTTCCTGCAGCTTGCCGGTATCGATAAATGGATGAACATTAACCCTCAGCGGTCCCGGTCTGCCTTTGGTCAAGGTAAAGGGCAGTCTTCTCTTATTATCTAAAAATGTGATGGGCACCAGGCGGATCTGGTGAGCGATGGACATACGGAAGGCCCCTTCTTTAAAACTGTCGAGCAGCACTGATTCTTCAGGGACTCCTCCTTCGGGGAAAATGCAGATACTCAGCCCCTGGTTCAACCTCTTCTGAGCCCGTCGGTATACCCCCATCCTGCTCCGACTGTCTTCACGATCAACCATGATACAAACCCGTTTATAAAAGAACCCGAAGAGCGGGATGTTGACCAACTCTTTTTTTCCAACGAATACGAACGGACTTTTACTTACCCGTAGCATTAACATGATATCCAGCATGCTGGTGTGATTGGCCACGAGCATATAACTTTCTCCCTTTACCAGCTTTTCCTTATACCTGATACGGGGCGGGCAGCCCATGCCATATAATATTACGGGAGCCCAGATGTTCCGGGCCAACCAAAAGAACTGTTTGTAGGTGCGTTCAGATAAGGTGGTAAGGATCAGGAAGGGTAATGCGATCAGGATAGGAACCGCGACCAGGATGTAGAACCAAATGTGATAGAGAACTCCCCCGATTTTAAAAAGGGCTTTACGCATGGAATCAAAAGTAACAATTTTAGCAAGGTTTTAGATAATCTGTTACTTTTGTCTTTTCCAAAAAAACGCAGATGGCAAGAATCCTGACCGGCATACAGAGCACCGGAACTCCTCACCTTGGGAACATCCTCGGAGCGATCATTCCCGCAATAAAAATGGCGAAGGATCCCGCTAATGAATCCTTCCTTTTTATCGCAGACATGCATTCGCTTACCCAGATCAAGAACGGGGAGACCCTTAGGCAGAACACGTTTGCAACCGCAGCCACCTGGTTATCCTTTGG
Source organism: Flavobacteriaceae bacterium (assembly GCA_013003145.1). Classification (GTDB taxonomy): domain Bacteria; phylum Bacteroidota; class Bacteroidia; order Flavobacteriales; family Flavobacteriaceae; genus Zeaxanthinibacter. The sequence continues at coordinate 3,957 of JABDLH010000014.1, forward strand.
TTTAGATGTAAACAAAACAGTTTTTTACCGGCAGAGCGATGTTCCCCAGGTAACCGAACTATCCTGGTACCTGAGTTGTTTCTTTCCCTACCAGCGACTGACGCTTGCGCATTCATTCAAGGATAAGGCTGACCGGCTGGAGGATGTCAATTCCGGGCTTTTCACTTACCCTATGTTAATGGCTGCCGACATACTGTTGTACGACGCCAATATTGTGCCTGTAGGCAAGGACCAGTTACAGCACCTGGAAATGACTCGTGATGTTGCATCAAGGTTCCACGCACAACTGGGGGAAACCTTTGTCTTACCCGAAGCACAGGTACAGGAAGAGACCATGTATGTTCCCGGTACGGATGGTGAAAAAATGAGTAAGAGCAAAGGAAACCTCATCGATATCTTCCAGACCGACAAAAAACTGCGCAAGCAGATCATGGGAATTAAAACAGACAGCACCCCACTGGAGGACCCCAAAGACCCGGATACAGATAATGTATTTGCCCTGTATAAAATTCTTGGCAGTCCCGAACAAGTGGCCGAGATGCGGAAGAATTACACCGGGGGTAATTACGGCTACGGTCATGCCAAGCAGGCTCTATTTGAACTCATCTGTGAACGTTTTAAAGAACCACGGGAAAAATTTGAATATTACAAGGTACACCCGGAAGAAGTGGAAGAAGCGCTTTCTGTAGGTGCTGAAAAAGCCGCCCTGGTCGCCTCAGAAGTACTTAAAAGAGTCCGGGAGAAGCTTGGATATTGATGAAAGAACTCTTTTTTGAGACTCTTTTTTCAACATACCCTTATATATACAAAACCGACCGGCTGGTCGGTTTTATCTTTTTCACCGATCACTGTCCCTTTAGCAGGCCCCGGTATTAACCGGGATTTTATCGACCAAAGCACAATTTTTTCACGCTGCATCCTATTCAGGACATCATAACAAACCACCGGGTTTGTATGAAGTTCAGGCCAGTTCAAAAAATTTTCCCGGTAAAGGACAGATAACCCCTTTCATTTCCAGCTCTAGAAGCAATCCTGAACATGCCGACACCGGAAGTCCGCAATGAATGGCAATTTCGTCTAAATGTTGCTTCCCTCCTTTGGCCAGGAAATCCACAACTTGCTGCTCTACCGGCTTAAGACTTACGAACAACTGCTTCTGAATTGCTCTTGATTTGATTCTTGCAGTATCCCAGTTCAGCATTTGAACCAGGTCTTCTGCAGAAGAAAGTAAATGCGCCTTATGGGATTTGATCAGGGTGTTACAACCCCGGCTGAAGACATCCGTGGTTCTGCCGGGAACAGCGAATACTTCCCGGTTATAGTCTGCGGCGAGATTTGCTGTGACCAGGCTGCCCCCTCTTTCCCCGGATTCTACAACTACGGTAGCCTGGCTTAAGCCTGCGATGAGTCGGTTCCTTTTTAAAAAATTTTTCCGTAACGGCAGGCTTTTACTCCATTGTTCCGTAAAAAATCCGCCGTTTTTCATCACGCTGTCCCTGTATATCCCGTGCTCCGGTGGGTAAAGCCGGTTGAGCCCGTGAGCCAGGCAGCCTATGGTCTGTAACCCATGGGCCATAGCAGCACGCTGCACGCAAATATCCACCCCGTAGGCAAAACCACTGACAATGACAGGATCATAAGTAGCCAGGTCTTCTATTAAGCTATGACAGAATTCCCTCCCCCTACCGGTCATACTTCGGGTTCCGACAACACTGATCACCTTCTTCCCCCTCAGGTTTATGTCACCCATATAAAAAAGAAGAATTGGGGCGTCCACACAGTGATAAAGTTTAGCCGGGTAGTCCCGGTGAAGGTAATAATGATAACCGATGCTGCGCTTCCGGAGAAAATCCAATTCCTTCTCCGCAGCACGGGCATGTACGGGATCGTGCAGCCCGGCTAGCATTGCAGACCCGATCCGGTCAATTTTCAGCAGCTTGTGCATTTTATCGGTAAAAACCGCGGCAGGGCTGCCACAATGGGCGATTAATTTTTTGGCACTAATGTCGCCTAAATTGGGAATATGCTGCAGTCTAAGCGCTGCGAAGAGCTCATTTTCGGGCAATTCCGCGCTCTGGGAGCCCTTATTCACATTCGGTTGATCCATATCTGTTAATAAAAAGTTATCGTTTCTGCTTTTACCCACTGCAAAAATTTTCCATCTTTGTAGTTATGAGTGCAGCATTTTATATAGAAGAACTTCTTTACCGTTATAATTGTGTCGTTGTACCCGGCTTCGGTGCCTTCCTGACACAAATGAAATCTGCTGTACTGCACAAAACAACCAATACTTTTGATCCACCATCTAAAGTGATCTCCTTTAACCAGCAACTGGACAGCAATGACGGCCTGTTGGTTTCCTACATCGCCCATGCAGAGAACACCTCTTATGACGAGATGTTAGAAGCCCTCTCTAAAAAGGTGAAGGAGTGGAGACAGGAGCTGGAGACCCAGAAAAGCCTGAAATTTGGAAATCTTGGCGAATTCCGCCTGAATCGCGAAGGCAGGTTACTGTTCCGCCCGGCCAACCAGGTGAATTTCCTGACCGCATCATTTGGATTGAGTTCAGTGGTTTCTCCCCAGGTGACCAGGGAAGCACTGAAAGAAGAGGTACAGGAACTGGAAGAACGCATCCCTTTTATCATCACCCCGGAGGAGCGGAAAAAAAGCAATTTCAGGCCTTATTATAAATATGCAGCCATCCTATTGCTGGCTTTCTCAACGGGAGTGACAGGATTCAGGATGTACGAAACCTCTGTTGAAAACCAGCAGATCGCCAGGCAGCAGACCCAGCAATTGGTCCAAAAAAATATACAGGAAGCAACCTTCTTCAGTGCTGCTCCGCTAGAATTACCCGCTATAAGTCTGAATGTCACTAAAAAACCTGCTACTCCAAAACATCACGTGATCGCAGGAGCGTTCCGCTACAAAGCCAACGCAGATAAGAAGGTTCGGCAATTAAAGCGAAAAGGCTTTGATACGGCTACTTACCTGGGCACCAACTCATTTGGACTCCACCAGGTAGTTTACGCCAGTTTCGTGGATTCGCAAGAAGCCCTGGACTACCTTATGGACGTTAAGGAGAATGTTTCCAGGGATGCCTGGTTGCTTTCCAAGAAGTAATCTCCCTTATTTAACCATACCCGCATTAACGTATCGGCTCCGAATTTCTGTTGGATAGCTTCACTTGTGCCAACATTTGAACTTATCTTTGCACAAAATTTTTAAACCATGGAGCCTAAGACGCCGAGCGAATCACGCACTATAATGACAGACCTGGTCCTCCCCAGTGAGACGAACCCCCTGAACAACCTGTTCGGCGGCGAATTACTGGCCAGGATGGATCGCGCAGCCAGTATTGCTGCAAGGCGCCATAGCCGGAGGATCGTAGTTACGGCATCCGTCAACCATGTGGCCTTTAACCGTTCTGTCCCCCTGGGAAGCGTGGTTACCGTGGAAGCAGCGATATCACGCAACTTCAGGACTTCTATGGAGGTATTTATCGATGTCTGGATAGAGGATCGCTTTAGCGGGCAACGAACTAAAGCAAACGAGGCTATTTATACTTTTGTGGCCGTTGATGACACCGGGAAACCTACAGAGGTACCACCCCTTGTCCCCGAAACCCAACAGGAAAAAGAACGTTATGCCGCTGCACTCAGGAGAAAACAGCTTAGCCTTGTACTCGCAGGTAAAATGAAACCGGCCGAGGCTACGGAACTGAAGGCGCTTTTTGTTCCTTCCGAATAAAAAGATGGTCCGTTAAAAACGGGCCATTGTAGTTTAGAAATCGAAATTGTCCGGGTCCGGGCCAAACCGTTTGCCCTTATCCATGGCGTCTAGCTTTTCCATATCCTCTGGTGAAAGTTCAAAATCGAACAGTTGCGCATTGGCAATAATGCGTTCTTTATTAGTCGATTTTGGGATAGTGATGACCCCTTTCTGAAGATCCCACCTTAGAACCACCTGGGCAATGGTCTTACCATATTTATCGGCAAGTTTTGCGAATTCCTCTTTCTCAAAGATATTCCCCTGCATCATCGGCGACCACGCCTCGTACTGAATCTTATGCTTATTGCAGAAGTCGATCAGTTCTTGTTGTACCAGGTATGGGTGGAATTCCATCTGGTTGACCATAGGTACTATTTCTGCCGAATCCATAAGGTCTTCCAAATGATGTTGCAGAAAGTTACTCACTCCTATAGCCCGTACCTTCTTATCTGCATATAACTTTTCCAATGCCCTCCAGGTTTCCTTGTATTTCCCGTCTACCGGCCAGTGTACCAGGTAAAGATCCAGGTAATGCGTACCCAGCCTTTCCAGGCTGGCTTCAAACGCTTTCAAGATATTCTCATATCCCTGCTCACTGTTCCATACCTTGCTGACCAGGAAAACCTCTTCTCGCCTAAGCCCGCTCTCTGAAATGCCCCGACCTACACCTTCTTCATTGCCATAAGCTGCCGCTGTATCTATATGGCGGTAGCCGGCATCAAGTGCCCACTTCACGGCATTCGCAACTTCCTGCCCGTCTTCGGCCAAGTAAACCCCCAGCCCAAAATAGGGCATGGCTACGCCGTTATGCAGCTTAAATGTTCCCTGTAGATTTGTTATGTTGTGTTCCATTGCCTAAGTATTTATAGCCTGTAAATCCATTCTTCAGGGTTCAGCCTTGTAGCATCCCTGTAGAGGTAGAATTTTAATTGTGTCAACCCGCTGGCCCGGTTGGTGAAAATCTCTCCCAGTTCTTCTTTAGCCGCTACCTTGTCTCCCTTCTTTACATACAAGTTAGAAAGGTTGTAATAGGTGCTAATGTAATTTCCGTGCTTGATCTGTACGCCTTTATTTCCCCCCGGAACAGCAAGAATAGCAATCACTTCACCCTGAAAGACAGCCCTGGCCCTGGCCCCTTCATCGGTAGCTATGATAACCCCGTTGCTCTGGTGTTTAATTCCCGGGTAAACCGCGTCCTTATAAACTCCGAAACCCTGTCTCTTTATCCCCTTTTCTACAGGCCAGATCAATTTTCCCTTATTGGCAGAAAAACTATTGGCCACCAATTCTGCTTCAGGGGTCAAAACGAATTTAGAATTGTCCCCACTGCTTTTCCCGGCTTCCCTATTGGCCGTGACTATAGCAGAGCGTATTAATCTCTCGATCTGCTGATCTATCTTCCGCGCCTCTTTTTGTTTGGCCTCTATAGTTGCCGCGTATTTACTTTCATTCTGCCGTATCGTCTTGAGCAATGTTTTCTGGTCTCCGATCTCTTTCATCAGCTGGTTCTTTACCTTCTGGTTCTCGGCTACCAGTGCATCTTTAGCTTTACGTTGTTCAGCCAGGGATTTATTGAGTTCTGCCAGTTCATCCGTCTTGGCAACAATCGCTTCTCCCTGTTCTTTCCGGAATTGGGTATACTGCTTCATGTATTGCAGCCTTTTAAACGCCTGGAAAAAACTTTCAGCGGATAACAGGAACATCAGCCTGTTCTGCTTCGCCCTGCTTTGATAAGAGCGGCGGATCATCTGGGCGTAATCTTCTTTTAAAACCTCCAGGTCTTCCCTGAGTTTACTGATCTTGCGAATATTGGCATTCACTTGCCGGCTAAGAAGGTTAGACTCCTGGTTGGTCACCCTGATCAACTGCTGGCTCACCACGATCTTGCGATCCAGGGACTCCAGCTGGTCAACGATATTTCCCTTCTTCTTTTTTTGGACAGAGAGCAGCCGATTCATTTCAGCGATCTCTTTCTGAAGCCTTTCTCTTCGGGCCTCCAGAGCTTTCTGCTCACTGGACTGGGCATGAGAATGCAAACTGAGAAGCGTAAATAAAAAGATCAGTATTTTCAGTAGTTGTGAACCCCTAATTCTCATATTATTTTAACACGATCTCATTAAAACCATTTGGTATTTTAAAGGGGAAATTCAAGCTGCGATTCACCTCGAGGCTCTTGTATTCCAGCTGTATATTGTTCTGCTTATCACCCTCTATAACGGTAATACCCACTTCTTCGGGCAACATCCTCTTAGAAATTTCCTGGTAATTCTTATAGCTGACCTGTAGCAATCGCGCTTCCAGGGGTTGTGCGATCTGTTGAAAGGCCAACATAAAGAATTTGGGCTCCATATTGTATTCGGTTTTCAGGACTCCTCGCTCAGAACCAGGTCTCAGTAAATAACTGCCCGATGTTGCGGATAGGTTGTATTTATCTTCCCTCAGGTCGTATAAAGCCTGGCCCAACAACAGGTTCTGTATCTTCTCAAAATCCAGGGATGTTCCCAGCAGCTCACTGAAATAGCTATAGCCCCCGTCAAAGTACTCGTTTTCTAATTTATTGTAGAACGAAACTCGTTCCGGGGTGATATACGCCTTCACTACTCCCAAAGGAGCACTTATCCAGATTACCTTGTCTTTCTCCATACGCAGGCTTACGGTTACGCTCTGTGTGGCGTCGCCATCCTGGTAAGTAATGCGCATCCTCCCGCTCAGGGTTTTGAACTCCGGCAGGTTTTTATAGTGGTTTTTTATAACTGTCTTGGCAGAAAGTTTGGAATTCACCGTTCCATCCAGGGCTACCCTGGAGGAAGAACAGGAAAAAAGTATTCCTGAGCACATAATCGCCATTGCTAAACGAGTTGTGTATAGATATAGTTCTTTCATAGCATTAAGAACCTTTTTTAGTTTTACTAAGATACATATTTGCCTTCACAGGATTTCCCACCGCCTCGTAAGCCAGTGCCAGTTCCCTGTAGAACTGTAATTCGAGTTTTGCATCATCAATCAGGTAATCAAGGCCTTCTTCCAATACCTCGATAGCCTCCTTATTGTTTCCATTCCGTTGCAGGGCCAGACCATATGCATAATAGAAAAAAGGAATGGCGGGATAAATTTCCAATGCCTCCTCCGCCTCGGTTTGCAACTGTATATAATCCGCAGATTGCATCAACTCCTTTAGACTGTTTACCGCCGCATTTTGTGGAGTTTCCTCCACTTTTACTTCGGGTTCATCATCTGTGGCTGCAAGTGTTATTGAATCTTCCAGTTGTCTCTGCAACCGGGCCTGGAATGCACTTCTTTGCACCTCCTTAAGGATTTCCATTGATTCCCGGAATAATCCTTCCCTGTATAGCGCAAGGGACAGCTTTTCTTTAAAATCATTGTCAGACCACGGCAATCGATCCTTCAGAAGGGCTACAGGTAGGCCTTGCCGGCCTTGAATTCGCACCAAGGTCTGGATGTACCAAGCGTTGCCCGGTTCACCCGCTACGGCCTCCAGGGCAGATTCCCTGGCCTTTACCAGCGCACCCTGTTCCAGGTATACCCTGGCCAGTTCATGGTCTACCACCGTCATCCCCGGTTGCAATTCCTTACATTCAATAAAGGATTTTACAGCTTTATCAAAGTTCCCTATCCCTTTTTGTTTTAACCCTTCAAAAAAAGATTCCTGGAAAGCATCGGTGTATATTTCGAGCGACAAGGCAGCACTTTCCTGTTCGGGCTCCTGCCCATAGCAGGGCCACAGGAATAAAAACATTCCCAGAACCGTCAGTACAAAACTGCTGTATACCCTTTGCATTACCTCTTCTTCTATACCCCTTGGGGCATTAGCTCCTCTCAGTTCTTACCGGTGCTTCCGAAACCACCGCTCCCACGGCTTGTTTCTGAAAGCTCTTCGGTCAATTCCCACTCGGCCCGTTCATGCCTGGCGATAACCATTTGGGCTACCCGGTCCCCATTTTCAATGGTAAATGCCTCCTTACTGAGGTTCACGAGAATGATCCCGATCTCTCCCCTGTAATCTGCATCAATCGTGCCAGGTGTATTCAAAACTGTAACCCCTTTTTTAGCGGCCAAGCCGGACCTGGGTCGCACCTGTGCTTCAAAGCCTACGGGTAGCTCCATAAAAAGCCCGGTTGGAATAATGGCCCGCTCCAGGGAGTTGAGCACCACTGCTTCTTTCAGGTTAGCCCTTAAATCCATCCCGGCCGAGGCCATGGTTTCATAACTGGGCAAGGCATGGGACGAACGATTTACGATCTTGATCTTCATCTAAATTGTTTTAAGAATATTTGTTGCAAACGCTCTTTTTCCAATCGATAGACCAGGAAAAGGAATACCAGGAACAAGATAGTTCCAACGATCAGGTTACGGTCAAAAACGTAAAAAGAAAGTACGGAAAAGAGAATAGAAATTGAGCCGTAAAAGATAATTTTTCTGAAGTTATAGGGTACGGGGTAATACTGCTGTCCAAAATAGAACGATAGACCAAGCATAGTCCCGTATGCCGCCAAGGTAGCAATCGCCGAGGCATAGTACCCGATCTTCGGTATGAACATCACGTTGATCACAATAGTGATAACCGCCCCCACAATAGATATAAGAGCACCAAACCGGGTGCGGTCCGTAACCTTATACCACACAGATAGATTGTGGTAGATCCCCAGGCAAAAACCTGCCAGTACAATTATGGGAACTACAGGCATGGCTTCCCAGTACGCTTCATCAATGATAATTACTTTGAGAATGTCGGCATAGACCACTACACCCAGGAGTATAACACTTCCCAGGACTACGAAATAATTGGTGATCTGCGCATAGGCTTTCTGCGGGTTTTCAGAATTGGCATGGCTGAAGAAAAAGGGCTCTATTCCCAGCCTGAAAGCTGTGGCAAAGAGGGTCATAAAGAGCGCCAATTTATAACAAGCCGAATATTTCCCTATTTCACTCTTAGCGATATCCTCCGGCAATAATTCTGATAGTAGGATACGGTCAAAAACCTCGTTCACCGTAAAAGCGATCCCGGCAATCATGACCGGCAGTCCATAACGCATCATTGACTTAAACATGCGTTGATTAAATACGTAAGGCCTGCGGAAATAAAGGCGGGACATGATCAGCAAAGTAATGCCACTGGCCAAAAGATTAGAAATAAAGATGTACGATATTTCAAAATCGGGCACGTAAAGGCTGTCAAAAATCGTCGTTTTCCCTTTTGCGAGTTTCGGCAGTAGGAGTAGGAAAAAAACATTGAGTCCAAGGTTTATCGCCACGTTCACAATTTTTACCACCGCATAGCGCATGGGCTTCTCATTAGCTCTTAACCAGGCAAAAGGTACTATAGCCAGCGCATCAAGCCCCAGTATATAGATAAAGTAATTGAAATACTCAGCATCTATGTTGAGAATACCCACCAATGGGTCCTTCAGCAAAAAGCCAATCAGTACAAATAAAGCCGTGGAAGTCAGGAGGCTGATCAAGGCCGTGGAGACCACTTCTTTCTTTTGTTCTTCCTTGTTATAAAACCTGAAAAATGCGGTTTCCATCCCGTAGGAGAGGATGACGTTGAAGATGGCAAACCAGGCGAAAATAAGGGTAACTTCCCCATAAGCTCCCGGCTCCATTACGCGAGTGTAGAGCGGGACCAAAATGAACGAAAGCATTCGCGGTAGTACCGTGGCCAAACCGTATATAAAGGTTTGCTTAAAAAGTTTCTGAAATAAGCTCAAGTCCGCCTCTGTTAGGTAGTCATTAAAAGTAGGTATTTAATACCTGCCAGCAAAGCAGCAGTTATGAATCATAAACGGGCAGGCGGAAATTTATTGTGTTCACAGCATCCCACTGCTATCCATAAAAAAACCCCGCAAATGCAGGGTTTTAATCAATGGGATAAATTATTTGGATTATCCGTTCAGCGCTTCCGCACCACCAACGATCTCAAGGATCTCGTTAGTAATGGCGGCTTGCCTTGCCTTGTTATAGGTAAGTTTAAGCTGATCTCTTAATTCCTTGGCATTATCGGTCGCCTTGTGCATAGCGGTCATCCTCGCTCCGTGCTCACTGGCAAACGAGTCGCGAATCGCCTTATACAATTGCGTCTTTAAAGTCTTAGGAATAAGTTCTTCAACGATCTCTTCTTTAGAAGGTTCAAAGATATAGTCCGTGCTCAACTGAACATCCTGTTCCAATGGTTTTATGGGCAGGAACTGCTCTGTCAGCACAAGCTGTGTAGCGGCGTTCTTAAAATGGTTGTAAACGATCTCTATCTTATCGTAAGCACCTGAACTGAATTTTTCCATCAGCTCTTCAGCGATCGCGGACACTTGATCAAAAGTCAGTTCGTCATAAACTTTACTGTGATCGTTTACCACTGCATGTCGCTTAGAAAGCAAGTCTTTCGCCTTTTTCCCTACGGTGACAAAATCGACCTTTTTACCGGCATATTTGTCCTGCGCAAGAGCTACACTCTGTTTCAGTACATTGGTATTAAATGCACCGCACAATCCCCGGTTAGAGGTGATTGCTACGATAAGCACTTTATTGACCTCTCGCTGTTCTGAAAACTGTCCGCCGGAATTCTCATCCAGGCTGGCACTTAAGTTCTGCAGTAGCTCATTCAGTTTATCCGCATAAGGACGCATGGCCGTAATGGCATCCTGCGCCTTTTTCAACTTTGCAGCAGATACCATCTTCATGGCACTGGTGATCTGCATGGTCGAATTAACCGATGTGATCCTGTTACGTATTTCCTTTAAATTCGCCATACACTATGGTTCTTTGGAAGGCTGGCCGGTGCAGTTAAACCTGCACCGACAGCTACTCCCGGCTCTTACTAGTTTCTATATTTAGCAGAAAGTTCTTTTGCGACCTCTCTGAGGGTATCAGTAATTTCATCTGTCAGTTTACCGGCCTTCAGCTGATCCAGGGTATCCCTGTGCTTAGCGTTCAAGAACTGCAGGAAATCTCTTTCAAATTCTTTCACTTTCTCTACCGGCACATCGCGCAGCAGGTTTTTAGAACCGGCGTAGATAATAGCTACCTGGTCTTCAACAGTGAAAGGATCATTCTGTGCCTGTTTCAGGATCTCAACGTTCCTACGTCCCTTTTCGATAACATTCAGGGTTGCGGCATCAAGGTCAGAACCAAACTTGGCGAAAGCTTCCAGTTCACGGAACTGTGCCTGGTCTAGTTTCAGGGTACCTGCCACTTTCTTCATCGATTTAATCTGGGCTGATCCACCTACACGGGATACAGAGATACCCACGTTGATCGCCGGACGAACACCTTGGTTAAAGAGGTCTTGCTCCAGGAAGATCTGACCGTCGGTGATCGAGATCACGTTGGTCGGGATATAAGCTGATACGTCACCCGCTTGTGTTTCAATGATTGGAAGTGCAGTAAGAGACCCTCCTCCTTTCACGATAGGCTTTAACACCTCCGGAAGATCGTTCATATTCTTTGCAATTTCATCGTCATTGATCACTTTCGCTGCACGCTCAAGCAAACGTGAATGCAGGAAGAATACGTCACCCGGGTATGCCTCACGTCCCGGTGGACGTCTTAGCAGAAGGGAAACCTCACGGTAAGCAACGGCCTGTTTAGATAAATCATCATAAATGATCAGTGCAGGACGCCCGGTATCACGGAAATACTCCCCGATAGCAGCCCCAGCGAAAGGTGCATATACCTGCATTGGAGCAGGGTCTGATGCATTTGCCGCTACGATGGTCGTGTAGGCCAAAGCACCTTTATCTTCTAATGTCTTAGCGATAGCCGCAACGGTAGAGGCTTTCTGTCCTATAGCGACATAGATACAGTAAACCGGCTCGCCGGCATCGTAAAATTCTTTCTGGTTCAGGATGGTGTCAATACAAACCGTAGTCTTACCGGTTTGGCGGTCACCGATCACCAACTCACGCTGTCCCCTACCGATCGGGATCATGGCATCAATCGCCTTGATTCCTGTCTGTAGCGGCTCGTTAACCGGCTGCCTGAAAATAACTCCCGGTGCTTTACGCTCCAGGGGCATTTCATAAGTATCACCTGATATAGGTCCTTTTCCGTCGATTGGGGTACCAAGGGTATCTACAACACGTCCTACGATTCCTTCTCCTACCTTGATAGAAGCGATCCTCTGGGTACGCTTTACAGTAGCGCCTTCTCCGACCTCCTTAGATGGTCCCAAAAGTACAACCCCTACATTGTCTTCCTCCAGGTTCAGGACGATCCCTTCTAGACCACCTTCGAACTCAACAAGCTCGCCGTACTGGGCATTTGAAAGACCGTAAACCCTGGCGATACCATCACCAACCTGCAATACAGTTCCTACTTCATCCAGGGAAGCGGTAGCTTCATATCCTGATAATTGCTTCTTTAAAATTGCTGATACTTCAGCGGCTTTTACTCCTGCCATTTTCTATTAGATAAATACAGTAGACCGGAAAGTTCCGGCTTACTATAGGTTATAGACTATTCGTAAATTCTCTTTTAATATTATTCAGTTGCGTCGCGATGCTGGCATCGTACTGCATATCCCCTATCCTCAGGACAAATCCTCCAAGGATATCCTCGTCCACTTTGTTGGTCAGGGTAACTTTATTTTCTGTCATGGAAGCGATCTGCTTCAAGGCCTTCTTTTCTATGTCTTCGGTCATAGGAACAGCGGTGGTGATCACAGCTTCTTCCTCTCCTTTTTTCTCCTTGTACAAGACCAGGTATTTGAACGCCACTTCTCTCAGCATCCCAATCCTTTTGTTGTCAACAAGCATAGTCAGTACGCCTTCGGTCATTGGGTTCATCCCCTCAAACAGCGCGATCAAAGCTTCTTTTTTAGCAGACCCTTTAATCACGGGGTTCCCCAGCATATCCTCAACCCCTTTGTTAGAAGAAACGGTCTGTACGATCTGTTGCATATCCTGCTCAACAGCATCGGCCACCTTCTTCTCAAGGGCCAGGTCCAGGATTGCCCTGGCGTATCGTATTGCGGCTCTGGAATCGTTCATGAGCTTATGCGTTCATTTTTATATCCCCCAACAAAGAATCAACCAGTTCCAGTTGTTTCTTGTTTTCAGACAATTTTTCTTTAAGCACCTTTTCGGCAATGGCTACGGAAAGCTCTGCCACCTGGTTCTTGATATCAGCAACAGCGGCCTTTTTCTCACTTTCAATAGTGAGTTGCGCCTGCTTGATCATCTTATCACCTTCTACCTTGGCCAGGTCACGGGCATCGGAAACAATCTTATCTTTTATCTCCCTTGCCTCTTTTAACATAGACTCTCGCTCTGCCCTTGCTTCTTTCAGTAACTTCTCACTGTCTGCAGTAACATTCTGCATCTCTCTCTTGGCATCCTCTGCGGCAGCAAGTGCACTACGGATTCCTTCCTCACGGTCGTTTACCGCGTTGAGGATGGGTCCCCATGCAAACTTTCTAAGTAACCCCAGTAAGATGAGGAACAATACGGTCATCCAGACGAACAGGCCTAACGAAAAATCGGATAATAGCTTTTCCATATGTTTTTATTTTATGCTTTTAATTTTTAAAAAGGCAAGGGCCACAACCAACCGTTATGGCCTGTTGCCTCATTTTTTGGGTTACACTGCAAACAGGGCAGCGAAACCGATTCCTTCAATAAGCGCCGCTGCAATCAGCATCGCTGTTTGAATTTTTCCGTAAGCCTCAGGCTGGCGAGCGATCGCCTCCATTGCAGAGCTACCGATCTTACCGATACCGAAACCGGCTCCGATAACTACTAAACCTGCACCTACCATAATTGGAATTTCCATAATGTATATAGTTTAAAAATTAAAAAAAATTCATTCTAAACTGCTACCACCGGGCAACAGACACTCCTTATAAATGAGCGATTTCTCCTTCGTGCTCCTCGTGGTGTTCTTCCGAGGCAAAACCGAAGTACAGGGCAGACAACATCGTAAAGATATACGCCTGCAATAGCGCCACCAACACTTCTATCAACGAGATAGCGAATGCCAATGCAAAAGATAATGGGCTACCGATCCAACTCTTAAAAATGAACATCAGCCCGATAAGACTCATCAATACAATGTGGCCCGCGGTCATGTTCGCATACAAACGGATCAGCAGCGAAAAAGGTTTAACTATAGTTCCCAGCAATTCGATAGGAATAAGAATAATGTACAATGGAACCTTTGCGTACCATGGCATGGTATCTCCAAGTGGATCAAAAAGGTGTTTCCAGTATGTTTTGGTCCCCGTAAAAGAGGTGATCAGGAATGTCATCAGTGCAAGTGCGAATGTAATCGCGATGTTCCCGGTTACATTGACTCCCAGCGGAGTTAAGCCAAAAATGTTCAGGAACCAGATAAAGAAGAAAATGGTCAGCAGGAATGGCATATACCTGCGGTAACGCTTCTCCCCGATATTTGGCCTGGCAATCTCATCCCTGATATAAAGCACTATCGGCTCCATAAAACGACCGAATCCTTTAGGCATGTTATTGTTCTTGGCATAAGACCTTGCAAGGCTGCTGAAGATCCACAGGATCAGAAGACCGGTAATGAAAATCATTACCACGTTCTTGGTTATAGAAAGATCGAGCGGCTTTTCATTGAGGACCTTGTGCTCCTCATTGTAGCGGATCTCACCATCTGCATTGGTCTCATAGATCTTGTTGTGGTATAACTTATAGTAAGAACCGTCCACTTCGGCCAGGGTTTCTCCATGGTGGAACCTGGATGATGAAAAGACTTTCAGGCCTTCATCCCAAAGAATAACCGGTAACGGAACATCTACATAGACATGCTCGCCGTTATCTTTAGTATAAGAAAATAAAGAGAAGGAGTGAGAATCTTTCAAGTGATGCTCAATGTATTCCTTGATCTCTGTCTTCTTGTCTTTTTCAGGTGCTTCTCCAGCTTCTTTTGCATCCTTCGCGAAGCCTGTGAAGCTCATCAGAAGTGCAGAAACAATTAGAAATTTACTCAGTAATGTATTTCGCATAATGCCCTTACGTATAGGTCCCTAAAAATCCGTGCAAATGTAAGCTATTATCTCAAAAAGGGAAAAGCATTTTAGCTTTATTTTAAGCTGGTGAATGACAGGGTGCTTAAGGCTGCTCATTTTCCATATTGCGAAGTATCCTGGCAACCCAGACCGTTTCCCATACCAGGCTTAGTACGTAAGGGATAAAAAACGCGGCAAATTCCGTACGCGACATCTCCCCGTCGGCCAGATAAGACGGGTAAAAAAGAAGGAAGAAAACGAGGAATTTTAACAGGCTGCCCCCCATGAACAGGAAACCGATCTGTGAACTCAGCCTATACCTCAGCAAGTATAAGGCGCAGAAAATTACAAACGCCAACACCAGGTTAACCACGTAACAAAGAATAATCTGGTTTCCGAAAAGCGGGAGTCCCAGCTTGCTTAAAATAAAAAGGTGAATAGCAAATGCCACCCCCATCAGGAGGACGGCGCCTAGCAGGAAAGCTGCCAGGGCATTCTTGTTGCCCATATCAGTACTTGATTTTTTTAATCTGCCTTAGTACCACCCATAGCGCCAATCCAAGGCCCAAAAGTGTCCCGATCAAGGTGAATATTTTTTTCTCATTCTCATAATGGGCGTCCAACCATTTACCTCCTTTTGCTCCGAGGTAGATGATGATCCCCATTTCAGCGGCTATGCCGGAAAGTAAGGCTACGTTCCTTAAGGTGCTGTTCTTCTTTTCAGGTTGTTTTGGCTGCTTCATTGCTGTTGCCCCTCAGGGGAGCTTTAAATGAGGATGATTTGGTCGGGTTTTGCTCAGATCCTGTTTTCACAGAACTCTCGCCCTTTCCTTTCATATTACAGTTCGCATTGAAAGTAGCCCCGGGTTCCACAGCTAATTTGGCGACGGAAACAGTGCCTTCAATGACCGCAGATGATTTCAGGGTGAGCAGTTCTGAGACCTGTAATTCACCATTGAAATTCCCTTCAATATCGGCGTTCACACATTCTACTTTACCATGGATATATCCATCTTTGCCTATGACCACCTTTCCTGAAGTCTTTACGTTGCCATCGAGCTTGCCATCTATACGGAAATCAGCTTCAGAAATGATATCTCCCTTTATCTTGGTGTTTTTTCCTATTCGGTTCGGTTGTGCGCCTGTGTCGTTCATAGCTCTGGGTTTTTTGTTGTCTGAAAACATGGATTAAGGTTTTGGGGTTGAAATAAATTGCTGGTAGTCAGCCAGGTTCTTGTGTACTTGGATGGTTTTATAATTATCGGACAAAATTACAAAATTCTCAAAATCAATGCGGTAATCCCTATTGATTTTTAAAAGTTCAACATAGCCTAAGGCAAAATCCCTTGACTTAAACCCATGAACCACGACAAATTCTTTTTCCAGGTCATAGATATCAACAGAGACCTTATTATTATAATTCAGTTCTTTTATAGAATTTTCAAGTCGACCCTTTAATTCCATAGCCTTAGAATGCATATTCCTCCTAAACGGGAAGACTACTTTCCAGTTCCCCTGTCCTGCCGGTATATCTTCAGAGGTGAATTCGCGCGGTTCCAGCTTAGGGAGCTGTGCCGCCACAATTTCCTGGGCTTTTTTCCCTTCGGGCAGGTTGGGATAATTCAGAGCAACGTAGTTCAGGGCCTCCCTGAATTGTTCAAATCCCTGTAGCCGACCTATTGCGTTCGCCTTTAGCAACTCGAACTTTGCTACGATAGGTTCTCCCGTGTACTGGTTGATGTTTTCCTCGGCACCGGTAATGGTTTTCAGGTATTCCTGTTGTTCAAAAAGTTCATACAGGGCGGTATACCTGGCCTCCGGGCTGTCCTTGTCCCCTTCCAGAACAGCGCGGGGATTCAGCAGCAGTTCTGCATATCGGGATGAAGGATGTTCAGAAATAATTCGTTGTTTCATCGCTTCGGCCAGCGCCGGGGACGATTGTTCGTAGATCTTGTACAGGTTGTATTTGGACGGAAGTACGAGCCGTTCTTCTGGTGCATTGTCCAGAACCGCTTCCAGTTTGGCAGCGGCCAGGTTATACTCCCTGAACTTCTCCTTGTAAATTAACCCCAACTGGTAGTTGGCGAAATTCCGTTCCTTTTGAAGACTGTCTATCACGGATTGATCCTGGGGAACCCGGTCCATATAAAATTCAAGGGAATAGAGCTGTTCTTCGGGTATGATCTCGCCGGGCCCGGCCTGGTCCGCATCAGCTATGGTGCCGGCATCATCCCCGCCCAACACCTTGTTCTTATTACTCCATCGCCAGTTATCCTCCAGTTCCCGTTCTCCCCATTTATTTCTGAATTCGTTCCTGCCGTAACCCAGGGTGGTGATGTTATAGAAATAAAACTTCCCCTGGTTCTCTTTTCCTCCTTTAGACTTACCGAATTGTGCAAAACCGGCCGCCTGCTTCTGGTTTTCAACTTTTTCACGGGCTTCAGCAACTGCTTTAAGCTCAGCAATATGATCCCCAAAATAGGCCAGGCGATCATCGATACTCATTTCGTAGATCCCAATTACACTATCGGCATAGGCAACCTGAGTTTCGTAATTGACAACTTCTTCCAGGTTATCTCTTTTCTTTTTAAAGGTGCGGAATTTCTTGGTGTTCTCCGGGAGGTTGTTCAGAACACTATCGTAATAAGCGCCTGCCAATGGGTATTGGTTCTTATCAAAATAAAACTCGGCCAGCCGCTCGTAATTGAGGGCATTTAATTGTGAGCTACCATTGAGGTCCCTTAATGACTTGTTATAATAGGATATGCCAAGGCTGTCTTCCTGGTAGGCCATGTGATATTCTCCAAGCTGGTGATAGATCTTACCCAGAAAGGGCCTGTTCTCCCTATTGTCTTCCATCCTGCTGAGCCATTCTAACAATTCTTCCCTCTTCCCCGGGCTGGTTTCGGTATTTGCGATCTGCTGCAGTTGAGCATTGACGTAATAGATCCTGGGTGAACTGCGATTCAGGTCTATGACCTTGTTAAACGCGTAATTAGCACTGTCCGGGTATCCGAGCTGATCATACAATTGCCCGATGATGTAATAGTATCTTCCCTTCTCCGGTTTTTTCCCGGTATAAGCCGCGGCAATTTTTAACTGCTGAACGGCAGTATCCGGAATATTTAAATTAATGTAGGCCTGAGCCATCATTGCCCTGGCATCAGCATATTCCTGGTCCTTAAGAGATTCATATTTTAAAAGACGCTTTAGGTTCTTAAGCGCCAGTTCCTCGTTCTCTAGCCGGATATTCGTCTTTTCCCTCCAGATCGTAGCTTCATTCAGCTTATCACTTTCGGTATACTTCCTGAGGATATAATTAAAAGCCTCCAGGGCGGGGATATAGCGCTGGTCAAAATACCGGGCCTTTCCCAATAATAAGAAGGCCTCATCGGTCTGTGGATTTCTTTCAATTCCCCCGATCTCCATACTGTGCTTCTGAATGGCTTTGGTGGCCTTTTCTTCTGCAATCAAAAAATTGGGATTGTTATCTTCAGAATCCAGCTTAATCTCTTCGGTAACTTCCATCCGCTCTACGGGTAGGATTTCCCAGTAATTATCCCTGTACGCTTCATTAAGGGTTTCCCTTCCTTTTTCAAAGGCGATGCCCCCATTATACAAGGTGTTGTACTGGGTATTCAGGGCGTGCCAATTGCGGTTGATGAATGTATCTTTCTTCGTAGAACAGGCATGGAATAGCATAGCCCCTAATGCGATGGATAATGTAATCTGGTAACGAAGCTTCAAATCGTACGGTATCTGTTCGTAATCTTAACTGAAAATACGCTTCTTTATTATACCCGGGCTCCGCTAATTATTGCTTTTTCAAGCTGTGGAATCCCGGGGCTGCCACCGGATGTTCTTTTCGTCAGCTAAATTTCCAAAGGCCATTACCAATATTAAAGAAGCGATCTTTTTGATAATGAGTATCCCCACCAACTGCGTATAGCTGCATTTTGAGCTAATTTTTTACTCCTTAGTCATTAATTATAGTTCCAGCTTTTCTTAGTTTTGCAACAAATTTGAGAAAATGGTTGATTTTCATCCTCTGGAAGTGACACAGGTCAAAACCCTTACCCCTGATTCTGTCGCGATAACATTTGGCGTTCCCAAAGAACTGGTACAGACCTTCAATTTTTCTGCAGGCCAGTATATTACTATAAAGAAAGAATTGCGAGGCAAAGAATTGAGAAGGCCTTATTCTATTAGTTCATCCCCAAAGAAGGACTCACTGACCATCGGGGTGAAACAAGTAGATAAAGGAGGATTTTCTGCCTACGCCAACCAGAAAATCAAAGTGGGCGATGTTCTGGATGTACTTCCTCCACAGGGACGGTTTATTTTTAAACCCGCTGAGCAGCCCAGGAATATTGTGGCGTTTGCCGCCGGGAGTGGCATTACTCCTATTATGAGCATTGCGCGCACGGTCCTGGAAAGCAACCCGAAGAACACTATGGTTCTGCTCTTTGGCAACAAATCTTATAAAGACACCATGTTCTATACGGACCTGGTTAAACTGCAATTAGAATACCCGGATCGATTCTTCCTATACTTCACCCTGACCGAGACCCGGGAAGAGGATTCACTTTTTGGAAGGATAGATACCGCGAACGTGAACTACGTGTTGAATAACAAACACGCAGACACAGCCTTTGACGATTACTATATCTGCGGACCGGAACCGATGATTAACCTGGTCACGGACATCCTTGCCGAGAAAGAAATCCCGGAACACAAGATCCATTTTGAGCTATTTACTACGACCGAGATCAGCGATGAACTCCCGGAAAAAGTAGATGGGAAAACGAAGTTATCCGTCATGCTAGATGATGAGAGCTTCGAATTGGAAATGGACAAAAACACTAAAGTACTGGATGCCGTTCTCAAGGAAAACATAGACGCTCCTTATTCCTGCCAGGGTGGGGTATGCAGTACCTGTATCGCCAAGGTTACCGAAGGTTCTGCAGAGATGGTCAAGAACCAAATCCTTACCGACGGTGAAATCGCGGATGGTTATATCCTGACCTGCCAGGCACACCCTACGAGCCAGGTGCTTAAAATAGATTACGATGACGTATAAAGGATAGCTCTTTAGCTTCCCAAACAAACTACACGGTCGGTTTTCCTCTTTAAAAATGGGAAACCGACTTTTTTTTGGGCGAATACCCGATATATCATTCACTTCACCCCTTTACCATTCCGAACCCTTACATCCCCTGAATGTCGAATTAGACCAGCAGGTCTGTTTACACTGATGCGATAGTTATAATAGTTCCCGGATTAATTTTTACGCTTAAATTTATAGGTAACACTTATCGATCGTCCAATGAGCCTTGAAGTAGCACTGATTTTTATCATCATCCTCGCGATCATTATTCTTTTCGCCTTCGAGGTCTTCCCGGTGGATAAGATTTCCTTTAGCCTTATCGGTACTTTGCTGTTATTGGGCCTGGTAACCCCGGACGAGGCGATTAGTGGATTTTCAAACAGGGCTACGATCACTATACTCTGCCTGATGATCATAGCCGTGGCCCTGGAACAGAACGGGGTGATCACCTGGATGGCGAATGGCTTAAAGCGGGTAAAGAATTGGCCGATATACTTTATTATTCCCCTGTTTATGCTGATCACCGGGAGCATTTCTGCATTTATCAGCTCTACTGCCGTAGTCATCGTCTTTATAAAAATTATCACCGAACTCTCTGAAAAATACCAGATCTCTGAAAGCAGGCTGCTATTACCTATTTCTTTTTCCAGTATCCTCGGTGGAAGTTGTACCCTGATGGGGACCTCTACCAACCTGATCGTAAACTCTATATACATTACCCGCACCGATGAAAGAATAGGATTCTTCGAATTCTCATGGATGGGAATCATCTTTTTGATTATCGCTGTTATCGTGATCACAGTGCTCTATAAAGTTCTCCCGGCGGAGACCGATAAGAACCTGGAAGATCAATATGATCTTGACAACTATATACTAACCCTGGAGATAGCCCCGGACTCCGCCCTGGTGGGACAGGCCATACGGGATACCCCCTTTAAGGACGAAGATCACCTTACACTAC